>JBAXEY010000001.1:0-61406 GCA_037140175.1 bacterium
ATATTCAAGCCGCGATAATCCCACCCCCAAGGACCTCACTGCCTTGATAAAAAACTACAGATTGACCAGGAGTAATCGCTGATTGTGCTTGATCTAGATTTACTACTATTTGTTCACCGAAACTCTGGACCTGACAGGCGGTTGTTTTTGCTTGATACCTAATCCGAGCGTCACATACAAATGGCAAAGATGGCTCCCTTCCACTAATCCAACTAACTTTATCTAAAACTAACTTGTCCTTGTACAATTCCTTTTCTGGCCCAATAATAAGTTCATTCTTCTCTCTATTTGAACCAATAACAAACATCGGCTCTTTATACCCACCACCCAAACCCTTCCGCTGACCAATTGTATAAAATGCCAAACCATTATGCTGGCCTAAAATCTTCCCGGAATTATCGACAATATTGCCTGACTTTGATTTCTTCTTGGTTTTTAAAAAATCTGCTACTGTAGTTGGGATAAAACAAATATCTTGAGACTCTTTTTTTTGCGCCGTGGTCAAGTTATACTTTTTGGCAATCTCTCTAACTTTGGGCTTTGTCATAGCTCCAAGTGGAAATAAAACGTGTTCCAATTGTTTTTGCGTTAGATTATATAAAAAATATGATTGGTCTTTGTTCTCATCCTTGCCTTTAAGTAACCTATACCCAGCCTGATCCTTCACTATTTGGGCATAATGTCCTGTTGCAAGCAGATCAACACCGAACTCCTGAGCCTTCTTCAACAAATAATCAAATTTAATAAGCTTGTTACATCTAACACAAGGATTGGGAGTTTTCCCTTCCTGATATTCCGTTATGAAATTTTTGATAACATCCTTCTCAAATTCCTTCTCGGCATTAACAACATAATGAGCTACCCCGAGTCTTCCGCAGACGGCTCTCGCATCCCCGATAGCATCTAGGGAGCAACAACTTTTTTCCTTGATTGTATCCGAGTAACAAAAAAGCTTCATCGTAAGGCCGATAACATTTTCCTTACCGTATTCCGCTACCATTAGAGCGGTCGCGACAGAAGAGTCAACACCTCCAGACATCGCCACCCCAACCTTAATTTCTTGTATAACTTTTTTATTCATTATCAAAATATTAGTTCATAAAAGTTTTTCATAACTTCGCCCAATGTAAGAAAACGAGCATTAGCATTTTCCCACCAGTTTTGTTTCCTCCATGATTGATCTTTGGCTGAATGATTCACTACAACATAGTTTTTGCCCAGCTCTGTTTTGAAGCTATTGTAAGCTCTCCTCTGATGATAAGGCGAAGTAACTAGGATAAAGCTTTTATAATTATTATCCCGCAGAATTTTTGCCACATTTATCGCATTCTCAGTTGTAGTTTTTGATTTTTCTTCAATTAATATTGCCTCGGCTGGTATCCCCTGTCGAACTGCAATTCTCTTCATCGCCAATGCATTTGAGATTTCTCCGCTAGCCGCAGCTCCAGAAAAAATTATTTTTGGAGCCCACCAATCTCGATATAGGGCGATTCCCTCCCGAACCCTCAAATCTGTATCCCCTCCCGATATCACCACGATAGCGTCTGTTCGTTTTAATTTGTCTTGAGGAGATAAATAAAAGGAAATCGCGACCGGTATCAATATAACTAGCCCAATTGCGATTAAGACAGCAATGATTAATTTCCTTAACATCAATTAGTAAATTCTTGAGAAAACATCTTGCCGTACATACCCCCGTCCATACACCCCAAGCCAACTTTATTAAATTCAGCTGTCAGGATATTCGCCCGATGACCTGGACTATTCATCAAACCATTATGAGCAATCTCCACATCTGGAGCAAGAGCTAGATTTTCTCCAGCCTGCAGATATTCTATTCCTGCAGAATCCATTCTATTAAATGGCGTTAATCCTTCTGGAGTATTATGAGCAAAATAACCTCTCTTAAACATGTCGGTGGAGTGAGCTCTGGCCACCTTTCTCAACTTTTCGTCCATAGTTAGTGGCTTTAGGTTGTGATTTTTGCGTTCTATATTTAATAAAACCAGCATCTTCTCCTCTGACTGAGCATCAACCTGGGGACTATCAACCTTAAATCCGAGATCAATGGATTCATTGCTTTGAGGCTTAACTGTTAGAAAAGTGATCGTGTCATTGATTGCACTTCCAAAAATTTTCTCGATGTAACCTTCTATAATCGGTGATGTTTTGACTATTGGCCCGCCAATCACAGAGCCTGTTATTTGTTTTTTTGCATAGACAGGAAGTGGCAGGATCAATATCAGACTAAGCATTATCCAAATAAATAAGACCCCGCGAATCATGGCTGGCAACAAGCCAAAATATTTATTAAATTTTGAATTTACAATCCTCTCTGGAATCTTGTCATAGAAAATAATGAAAAACGTATAATAAACAAACTCAACAACAAACCAAACGATAAAAAAACCAGTAGCGTTAGCAAAACTACTGGCGATTGGAAATTTATTAGCCAGGAATCCACCCAGATGCCGGTACAAAGTAAAGGAGAGCAAGATTGCGACTATAAAAACGATTAGGTCCATAGATTGACGAATAAACCCTCGCCAATATCCAACTAAGGTAAAGCTCAAAAGAAAAATAATGATTATTAAATCTACCCAATTCATATCTAACCATTCTATCAGATAATTATATTTTTTTGAATTTTAAAAGAAGTGAATTTGTCACAACAGAAACGCTAGAAAAGGCCATCGCTAAGCCCGCCAACTCCGGTTTTAAGACTATCCCCCAGATCGGATATAAAAGCCCAACCGCTATTGGAATACCAATAATATTATAAATAAAGGCCCAAAATAAATTTTGCTTTATCTTTGCCATAGTAAATCTTGATAATTTAATTGCTGAGAGAACATCTTCCAAATTATCTTTAACCAAGATAATATCACCTGCTTCAATCGCGACGTCAGTTCCACTGCCCAGCGCAATACCAACATCAGCTTGGGTCAGGGCAATAGAATCGTTGATGCCATCACCAACCATAGCAACAATTCGCCCCTCTTCTTGTAGTCTTTTTACTTCTTTCGCTTTGTTTTGAGGCAAAACGCCTGCCAAAACCTTTGTGATTCCGACCTGGCCCGCAATAACCTCAGCCGAAACCTTGTTATCACCCGTAATCATAATTGCCTCGATATGTAACTTTTTCAATGCCGTTACCACCTTAAGTGAGTTACTCCTCACTTGATCCGCAACAGCAATAATTCCCAACGCATTGGATTTGCTTGCCAAAATCATGATAGTTTTGCCATCCTTTTCCAAATTCTCAGCCTCAACCTCAAAGAGACTAATCGAGATCTTGTTTTCCCTAATTAATTTTTTATTACCTAAAAGGTATTTTTTTCCATCAATGTTCCCTGAAACCCCGTGGCCAGTGAGAGATTCAAACCCACTTACATCAGCCAGATCTAGTTTTTCTGAAACTGATTTTTTTATAATTGCGTCAGCTAACGGGTGCTCACTTAACTTCTCCAAAGAAGCCGCAATTAATAAAACTGTCCTCACATCAGGAGCAATAATATCAGTGACCTCTGGCTCTCCTTTGGTGAGTGTTCCTGTTTTATCAAAAACAATAGTATTAACTTTGCGGGTAGCCTCTAAGGCCTCACCTGATTTGATCAAGATCCCTCTAGCGGCTCCTTTGCCTGTCCCAACCATAATAGCCGTAGGAGTCGCCAGTCCAAGGGCACAAGGACACGCAATAACCAAAACCGAGATCCCAGACATCAAGGAAAAAATCAAATCTTGGCCAATTATGAACCAACCCAAAAACGTGAGAAGAGAAATGCCTATAATGGTAGGAACAAAATATGATGAGATACGGTCCGCTACTCTCTGGATTGGAGCTTTGGATCCTTGAGCTTCTTCGATTAATCTTATTATCTGGGAAAGGAATGTTCCTTCTCCAACCTTCGTTGCCCTTAACTCAATAGATCCATTCTTATTGAAGGTAGCCCCGACCACATCACTCCCTATCCTCTTTTCCACAGGAAATGGTTCTCCTGAAATCATCGACTCATCTATTGTCGTAAGTCCTTTTGTGACCACCCCATCTATCGGTATTTTTTCACCGGGCTTAACAAAAATTAAATCGCCAATTTTAACCTCATCGATTGGTATGTTTTTTTCCTTACCATCGACTATGACGCGCGCAGTTTTCGCCTTTAGTCCCATTAATTTTTTGATTGCTTGGCTAGTTTTGCCTTTAGCTCTCTCCTCTAAAAGTTTTCCTAGTAAAATAAATGTGATTAACAGGGCCGCAGTCTCGTAATAGACATCCCCAGATAACCAAAAGGTATTCAATACTGAATAAAAATAGGCCGCACTCGTTCCCAAAACAATAAGTGTGTCCATGTTAGTTGTTTTTGCTTTTGCGGCCTTGTAAGCCCCCTTATAAAATTGCCAGCCAGCAAAAAACTGGACAGGAGTAGTGAGCAAAAAAAGGATTAATTTCCTTCCCGAAAAGTCCATTAGTATCTCTGCATTTATTCCAAACAACATCAATAATTGAGGCATAGAGATTATCAATATTGGTATTGATAGAATAAGAGCAATAATAAATCGGCTGAAGACTTTCCTGTATGATTGCTCTTTGTCAGACTCAATTTCTTTTGCAGTCATATTTGCTTTGGCAGTATATCCAGCCTTCTCAACAACCTTTATCAAGTGTTCTGATTGAATGGATGGATCAGCAAGCTCTATTGTTGCCTTGGCGGTCGCATAGTTAACATTTGCGGATTTGATTCCATCCTCTTTTTTTAAAGCATTTTCTATATTTAGAGCACAGCTCGCGCAGTGCATATCTGTGATATCTAATTTGATTGTTTCCATGACTTTCTCCTAAGGAATTACTTCAAAAGTGCCGCTATACATGCCCATAGAGCATGAAAATCTTATCTTCCCTACTTGTTCCGGAGTAAATTCGATAACATTCTCTTTTTGATCCAGAAATTTTTTTATATTTAGTTCTGGAACAGTCAAAAAGCTTGAACAAGAACCAATATCATTAGCTGTAATCAGCCATTTTGTCGGAATCCCTCTTTTCAAAACAAAATAATTAGGGCTGTATTTTGTCGCAAATTGATCCATTTTAATTATTTGTTTCCCGTCCACCACTGGAGCAGACTCAGGGTCATTATCAGACTGGGCAGATTTCTGGTTACTTTCAAGTTTCGGAATAGTAACTCCGGCCTGTGTCAAGCCATGCCCCAGATTGATACAAGCTAAAAAGATTAATAGGAGTCCAACTGTTTTAAAGAAAATCTTAGAAATATTCCCTTCCTTTAGAAAGGCCGAAAGGCTTCCAATTGTAATTAGTCCTGGAGTGGTACCTAGGGCAAATACTCCCATCATTATTGCTCCAGTGGTAAATTTACCCGATGCAAGGGCAAAGACTTGGACAGCTTGAGTAAAGCCACAAGGCAAAAAAAACGTTAAACCTCCCAGGGCAAACGCATTAGTATTCGTATAAGCCTGGTTGCTTTTTTCTCCAATCTTAAATTTCTTGCTGATTGATTTTGGTAGAGTCAAACGGTCAATCAGATTCGGGAAAAACCCAAGTAATTTGATGCCCAGAAATAAAAGATATATACCCAAGATTAAGGTTATTATCGCTAGCGAAAAGCCTGACAATTGCAAAACTGATCCGCCCAAACCTAAAATCCCACCAAAAATAGAAAAAAGTACAATCCTACCAAGATTAAATATCAGCTGTGGTTTAATCTTTTGGAGTGGTTTTAAATCTGGATGTTGATTTGAATACTTGCTAGAGATACCCAGGACTAGCCCCCCCACCACTGCCATGCAGGTTGAAAAGCCAGCCGCCAATCCTACCAAAAAAACGGTTATTATGCTAGAACCTATCTTTGGTTTGGCAGAGAAAATATTAATTATGTTTGTTTCATAGCCAACTATAAGTAGGGTACCAAAAATCAACAAAGCAATCATAAAGTTTCTATAATCATAGTCAGGTGCCACTTTTGTACCTGCTTTACTCTTGCTTAATCTATACTCAGTTTCCTTAATCTTTTTACTAATCGTCTCATCTGAAACTTCATTTTTAGATTCAATCAAAAGTTGTCCTTTTTTCGAATCTGCGGTAACCTTACTAACTCCAGGAATCTGACCAACCTTTTCTTCGATTAGTATTTCACATGAACGACAATGCATACCCTCTATATCATAGTTTGTTTTCATTTTTCCTACTTTTTGGATCGATAGTTATTTATGGCATCATGGAGAGCATTCGCTGCTAGATTCGAGCAGTGCATCTTAACGGGGGGCAGCCCTTCAAGTGCGTCAGCGACGGCCTGGTTTGAAATTTTTTCTGCTTCATCTATGGTTTTGCCCTTAACCATTTCTGTAACCATGCTCGATGAAGCTACTGCCGCCCCACAACCGAATGTTTGAAATTTTATATCTTTAATTATCTCCTGACCTTTATTGTTTTTTTCAATTTTCAGATATATCTTCATGATATCGCCACAAGTCGGATTGCCCGTCTCCCCAACTCCATCCGCGTTTTTTATTTCCCCGACGTTCCTTGGGTTCATAAAATGATCCATTACCTTTTTGCCATATAAATCTGCCATAATTAACTCCTTTTATTTTATCGGTGATATTTTTCTTAATTTATCTACAATCGAGGGAAGATTTTTTAAAAGCTCGTCTATATCTTCTTTTGCGCTTAGCTTGCCCAAAGAAAAACGAACTGCTCCGTGAGCCTCTAAGTCGGAGAAACCAATCGCAGATGTTACGTGTGATGGTTCGAGCGAGCCTGAAGTACAAGCAGAACCACTTGAGGCGGCTATATTAACTAAATCAAGGTTGATTAAGATTGATTCGCCCTCAACTTTTTTGAATATAAAAGTAGCTATATGCGGTAGCCTCTTTGTCACATCTTTCGGCCCAAGAAGTTCGGTTTCTTTTATCCCCCTCAACACACCAGCGATAAGATAGTCACATAATTTGGATACATGTTTTTCGTTTTTCTCTCGCTCCTTATCGACAATCTCCATCGCTTTTACCATCCCAACAATGTATGGTACATTCTCAGTCCCCGCCCGTTGATTTCGTTCCTGTGCTCCACCTTGCTGTTGAGGTAGCATTCTTGTCCCTTGTCGTAGATATAAAAGGCCTACTCCCTTCGGCCCATAAAATTTATGAGCCGTGAGGCTAAGCATATCAACGCCTAGTTTATTTACGTTACAATCAAAGTATTGGTATGACTGGACAGCATCTGTATGGAAAACAAGTGGAGCCTTGTTTTCTCTGGCCAGTCTGTCTTCTCTTATTCTCTTTATGACTTGCCCGATTTTGACGATTGGCTGGATTGTGCCAATTTCATTATTTCCGTACATAACGGAGACAAAAACAGTATTTTCTTTAATCAACTCCCTAACCACCTCCGGATCAATTCGCCCATCCCTGTCGACTGGAATAAAGTCGAGCTCATAGCCAAAATATTTTTCTAAATATTTAGCCGCATCTAGCATCGAATGATGTTCAACAGACGAAACCAAAAGGTGAGGTTTAATTCCTAAAACCCGACCAGCGTAGAAGGCAACACCTTTGATGGCCAAATTATTTGACTCGCTTGCTCCTGACGTAAAAATAATTTCACCAGGTCTATCAGCCCCGAGTAATTTTTGTGACAAATGGCGAGCTTGGCAAAGGCTTTCTTTGGCTTCTCGTCCTATTTTGTAGATACTTGAGGGGTTTCCAAACTTATCCGAAAAATATGGCTCCATATTTTTTAAAACTATTGGACTAACGGGGGTTGTTGCCGCGTGGTCAAAATATATCATGCTTTCTTCCTTTTAATGACTCCTAAACAAGCCTTGCATTCATGTACCTTATCCATTTCCATGTTTTGAATTTTTTTATAATCTTCATAACAAATCAAGACGCCTACTGGGTCTGAGTATCTCAAGATTACAATGCCCTCATCCTTTTTCAGATTTTTTAGAATCTTTGATGCGTCATTGGCCAGTTCATTTGTTGAAATAAATTTTTCTCTCATCTTCTCTCCCGTTTTATATGTAACTAAATATATTAAAGTTACCCTGAATGTAGGGTAACTTTAATGGTAACTCTTGTCAACTATTTTTTTACTTGAAAAGTATCTAGAACTGGCTTTATTTCCTTAAACTGTGACGCAAGGTCAGTTGGTGTTGCTTGGGCGCTTGACCAAGCAAAAACGTATTTATCATTCTGGCCAAGATATGTGGGTTTTATCCCTTCGGAGTTTTTGACTGTATCCCATTGTGCTTGAGTCAAAACAGAAATAGCAAACATAGAGGCATAGCCAGGATCACTTGAGCTCCCCTCGGCATAGGCGGCATCCTTAGTTGGCAACTCCGCATATAAAACAATGCTTCCATCATCCATAGCTTTTTTGTAAAACTTATAGCCAGACCAAGAACTAGGAAAGGTAAGGCTGAAGCCATATTCAGAATTTTCATAAGCTAGTGAGTTTTTCTCGGTGGTAAATTCCTTGGAAACCCAACCAGTCTGTCCGCTATATTCTACTTTGTACCAACCATCTTTTTCCTCCAAAACAATTAGCTTGGTATCGTTTGGAATGGTTGCTATTTTTTCAGCAGTAGGGGCTGGTTCTTTGCGTAAGTTTAGCCCACCCTCTGCATTGACATAAATTGTTTTTTGAGTCGTCGTTTCTGTTTTTTTTGCTTCTGGAGACGTCTGGATTTTTTGTTCGTCTTGCTTCAAGTCTTTATCGGCTTGATATGTTCTCCAGATAGCATAGCCTCCTCCAGCCAACACCAACAAAACGATAATGGCGCCGATTACCCACCAAAGTGTTTTACTCTTCCCTCGAGCCTCTTTGATCTCTCCCTTTAAATCCGCTTCACCGCTCTCATCTTCCTTCATAAGATCTTCGATTGTTTCTTTGTGCTTTTTATTCATTGTCAATCTTGTCTCCATATTTAGCCAAAATCTTGTTAAGCTTGTTCTTCTTACGAGCATAACGAGTGAATAATCTTGAGATTACATAGGAGATTACAAGACTGATAAATGCCCCTGCGACGAAAACCCAAACAGTCTCACCACTATCTAGGTAGCCCACAGAATAAAAACTGCTCGATGTCGAAACGAATAGACCAAACAGAAGTAGAGACAAGACAAAGACGGCAGGTGCCATCAAGTAGGTTTGTAGTACGGTACGCAAAATATGATGTTTATCCGGGTTTTTTATCGACCTTACGATGGTTATAATATATAGAATCATATAGATTACTCCGACCAACAAAGCGGCTACTAACCCTTGAGAAAGAAGTAAGGTTATTGGGAAGTACAGAAAAACAAAGATTGCCAAAAAGACTAATTGAAATTTTTCATTGATGGTCATCTTACCCGAATTGATATCTTTGTTATCTTCAACTTTTACGAATAGAAGGTCTTTGTTCATGCTATCCTTCCGTATAGAGGTCAAATCAATTTTCGTCAAAAAAAGGCTTTTTGATTTGTTTATCGTCCCATTAAAAAATGAGTTTATTTTTTCCGCCGAGAGATTTTCGGCATAGCTTTGGTAACCCTGATAATTTTCGGCGTTGTATTTCCCGTCCCCAAAGACATAGAGGTAAATATTTTGATAAGGATCATCATAATACTGATCACAGGTTAATTTGCCGTTAATGTTTTGGACAGTTGATTTACATTGTTTTAAGTTTATCGTAGCCTGTGTCCACTCTTGGTCTATCTTTTGGCACTCTGCCTGAAGAGTATTGTTTTCGATTTTTTCGTTTCGGCAAGTTACTTTCCAACTACCTTTTGGGACTTCCACCGAGCCAAAATCTAAAGACGAAATTTTGAGAGGATAAATCATTTTATCTGAATCAAAGCTTAAGATAATCGGCGCAATGGTTCCGGTATTCAAATCTCCAGAAATCTTCTCGGTTTGATAGTCATTATTAACCTTCATTGCTACAAAATACCATCCATTGTCAATATATTCCTGGATGACCTTACTTGTCGTGATAGTGCCTGTTTGGAAGTCGTTCTCTTTGAGCCAAGTCTCTAGATCTGCACTATTTTCCGCTTTGAGAGTGACCGTATCAAAAATGCCCACCTGTTTTTCTGCCACTACCTCAACCTTTAATTTTTCTGCCACACCCGTCTTGATAGAGTCTGCCTGCATGGGTACTATCCCCTCGTTGTAGCCATAATCCGTGCCTCTATTTGTGAGCCAGTTGATAAATCTGTTTAGTAAAGTTTCTTTTGGCTGAGTATAAGTCTCTAGATTAAAAAAGGTTTTATCTGAACCTTTCTTTACCTCTGGCTTATTCGGCGTCGGCACAATCCAACTAAATTTATCAGCCGTTCCCTTAAAACCTACAGATAAAACTAAATCCTCTCTTCCGTTATCATAAAAGATGGCGGCCTTCTGGCCTGTTTCTGCTATCTCATAGTCATGTGGTGGGATAACCATCCCATCCGCCAAGGCAAAAGCTGGCACCAGCACAAGCCCAAGTAATATCAAAAATATTTTGTTTTTCATTCCTCCCCCTTTTAATATATTCTACTCGCTTATTAATAGATAAAAAAGATTTTATATTTTAAATAGCCCTTCTGCATTTTTTGTAGTTTCAGCTGCAACCGATGAGTACGTAATTTCTTTAATATCCGCTATTTTTTGAGCGACCTCTGTCTCATAGCTCGGCTCGTTTCTTTGGCCACGATATTTTTGGGGTGCTAGATAGGGACTATCAGTCTCAACTAAAATTCTATTTAGAGGAGTAACATGAGCAGATTCAGAGACCAATGTTGCATTTTTATAGGTTACAATCCCGGTAAAGCCCAGGTGGAAGCCCAAATCTAAATACTTTTTGGCCCATTCTTTACCCAAGGTAAAGCAATGAATAACCCCGCGTTCCACCATGTTTTCTTTCAAAATTTTGTAACCATCCTCTGCGGCAGAATTGTCGTGACTGTTCCGAATATGTATTACCAGTGGCAAATCAAACTCACGAGAAATATCAATCTGAAGTTGGAAAAGAGTTTTTTGTTCTTCTGTCTTGGAGCCACTATGAAAATAATCAAATCCACATTCACCGATTGCGACAACCTTTTTAGATGAATTTACTAGCTTTATAATCTTTTTCTTAGCTTTGTGTAAATCTACATCAACGTCTTCTGGGTGGATTCCAACTGTTGCCCAAACATTATCAAATTTCTCAGCAATTTCGATTGCTTTTTGGCTTCTAGCCAAATCAGCACCCACATTGATAATTTTAGCAACATCGGCTAGCTTTGCTCGCTCAATCACATTTTGAAGATCATCATCAAAATCATTAAAATCTAAGTGAGCGTGTGAATCAATTAATGGCATTTTTTTCGTTTTTGGCCGCTGGCATGAGAGTCAGAAGGAAGGTAAAGACAGCTCCAATTAGGAGCGCCCAAACCAGTAGCTGTGGACCAGTAAGATAAAAACTTATTGCAAATAAAATAGCAAAGAATAAGACTCTCATCAAATCGATCCCAAACTCCATCAGGAAAATATATTCGGTTCGACTCTGTTCATCAGCATGTAGATAATATTCTGCGACAAACGGTGATTCATACATAGAATGAGTCACACCTCTTAGTAGATTTACAATTATCGCCGTGGTCAGTGAATAAACAAAGATTCTAAGCGCGCCAAGAGCGGCAGTCAAGAGCCCGCCAACATTAATAAAGTACTTTTTACTTTTCCTGTCCGCAACATGACCGATTAAGTAAGTCACTATAACTGTCACTGCTAAGGATGCGGCAACAACAAAACCAACCTGCTGATATGTGCCAAGCACAAAAAAGAGAAACAAAGGCCAAAAAATCATGGTTGTGCTAGCCTCTACCCCACTACCACCATATGCTACGATTTGTCTCAAAATATTTTTATTAAAGATTTTTCTGATCTGAGGTTTGTGTTTGATGTGGGGTTCTCGTTGAACAAAAAGCGGAAATATTGTGAGCAAAACTAGCCCAGTCACAATACCAAATAGCATATTTAAACCAAACTTTTGAGCAATTATTCCACCAACCAAGGGCCCAAGCGCACTCAAAAAAGCAATAATTATATATAGAGTACTAATTTGTTTCGTGGTTCGTTTTTTTTCTTTGCTTTTAGAAAAGTCGTAATGATAAGCTTGCCAGAAAAAAGCCATTGTCACAGAACCCAATATAGCTATCAACCAGATCGGCCAATGATATTGTGGATATGTCCACAAAGTCCAAAAGTTCAGAACTAGAAAGGGCAAGCTAAAGGCAATCGAATGTTTGGGCCCAAAATGAGCGATTAGTCGCATCGCTGGATATTCTAGGATGGCCTCCACGACAAACATAATTAAATAATAAAGAATTATGGCTTGGATCGAATATGTGATTGTGTAGAGATATATCGGAATGAAGATATTAATCAGTGAGACGATTGTAGATCGAACGCTCATAACAGCATATATTTCATTGATTTCAGTGTTTTTTATCCTGAATAAATGATGTTGACTCAAATGAGATTCTGATACTAGCATCTATTTCTCCATCCTTGGAAAGAGTGGCTCTGGTTTCTTGCACTCCAGCTGGTTATTTATTTTTGCGACAGTCTCTGGCATAAAACAATCTAGTGAGTCTGCTATTCTATATAAATCATTATAAACTTTTTCCAGAACTTCTGTTAACTGTTTTTTGTCGGTTTTTGCCAAAACCCACGGCGCTTTAGCTTCAATATGTTGATTGGCATTTTTTATTTCTTTCCAAATTTTGATCAAAGCACCATCAAAGCTAAGTTTTTTTATCTCTGGCTCGATATCAATCGAGTTGCCCTTAACTTTTTTAACCTTCACTTCATATTTATTTATCATGATCAATGTTCTTTGTAGCAAATTGCCTAGCTCGTTGCCCAGATCAGATATATATCGCTGAGTAATCTTTTCCTCTGAAATATCCCCGTCCTGACCAAAAGGAAACTCTCTCAAGACTGAATAGCGGACTGTATCCGCTCCAAATTTTTCAATCAATGTATTCGGCTCCAATACGTTTCCTAAAGACTTGCTCATCTTTTTCCCATTTAAAGTAAAATAGCCGTGGATAAAAAGCTCTTTTGAGGTTGGTAAATTTAGAGCTATCAGCATCGCTTGCCAAATGGTGGAATGGACACGCATGATATCTTTGGCCATAAGCTGAATGTCTGCCGGCCAGAACAAATCAGCTTTTGTGGTCTCTGTTGGCCAGCCCAGCCCCGTTAAATAATTTAAAAAAGCATCTACCCAGACATAGATTGTATGATTGTTATCAAAGGGCAGATCGACACCCCAAGATACGTTTTCTTTTTTTCTCGAGACTGCAATATCTTCCAATCCTTCGGTGTTAATAAATGAGAGTACTTCGTTTTTACGTGTTTCGGGTCTTATCTTTAGAGAATCACTTACGATTCTATTTTTGATTTCCTCCTCATATTTTGAAAGTCGGAACAGATAGGCTTCTTCTTCGTGAATCTCGCAAGGTCGATTGTGGTCAGGACAAATATTATTATCAATTAATTCTGACTTTGTTTTATATTGTTCGCAACCGACACAATAGAGGGCTTGGTAGACTCCTTTATAGATATCTCCTTGATCAAATAATTTCTGGACAACCCACTGGACCGCCGCTTCGTGATCTTTATCAGTCGTTCTCAAAAAATTGTCATAAGAAATATTTAAGTTTTTCCACGTTTTTTTATAACCGGCAACAATCTCGTCTGTAAATTGCTTTGGGCTTTTGCCTTGTGCTTCTGCGCTCTCTTGAATTTTGGCACCGTGTTCATCCGTTCCAGTCATAAAAAAAACATTTTCCTGTCCGTACTTATTACGATAGTACCGAGCCAAAACGTCGGCCGCAATTGTGGTGTAAGCGCCACCTAAATGAGCTGGAGCATTTACATAATATATCGGCGTTGTAACATAAAACTTATTTTTATTCATCTAAATTTCTTTCTATGATCAAGACAAACTCCCCTTTTTCTTTTATGGTTGGCAGTACTGATGATATTTTGCCGCGATATATTTCCTCAAATTTTTTTGTTATTTCCCTACCAACAACAATCTTCTGATCCCCAACAGCCACGAGCAACTCATTGAGCAATTTTTTTATGCGATATGGCGATTCGTAGATTATGACTGGCATCTGACTTTGAGCGATTTCTTTTAATTTTGTTTGGCGACCTTTCTTATGAGGAAGAAAGCCAATAAATTCAAACTCGCTATTTTTTAAGCCAGAAACAGAGACAAGAGCCGTCAATGCAGATACGCCCGGAATCGGTATAACTCTAATATTATCTTCATGAGCCGCACTTATCAAGACTTGGCCGGGATCGCTAATCCCTGGCGTCCCCGCATCGGTCACGAGAGCAACCTTCTGGCCACTATTTATTGAACTAATTATTTGTTCAACTTTTTGGATCTTCGAGTGTTGATGAAAACTGATAAGTGGCTTTTTTATTTCAAAATGATTCAACAATTTCAAGGTATGCCTCGTGTCTTCACAGGCTATCAAGTCAACTTCCTTTAAGGTTTCTATTGCCCGCAGGGTAATATCCCCCAAGTTTCCAATCGGTGTGGCGACAACATACAAAACGCTCATCTGACCTCAAACTTTTTATTCAGACTTTCTTCTTCTTTCTCGTCATTCACTTCAATTTTTTCCACTCTGGCCATCGGCGGACCTTCTTTGGCCCATTCTACAAATTTGTCTACATTTTTGTCTTCGCCTTCGACTACTATGTGTACAGAACCATCACCTTCATTTTGACACCAGCCACATAGACCAAGCTTCTTGGCCGTTTTTTTTGTGGTGTAGCGAAAAAAAACACCTTGGACATCACCATAGACCCGAACTCTAACTCTCTTCATTAAATAGCTCCTGATAACCTTGATATAAACGATGCCAGTCCGTCATAGATAGAGCTTCTGCTCTCATCTGTGAATCAATTCCAGATTTCTCTAGCCAACGCTCGACGTCAGTACGACTCATCTGCATTCCTCCTGCAAGTGAGTTTATAAGTTGTTTTCTTTTTTCGCCGAAGCCTGATTTTACTATTCTGAAAAAAAGTTTTGTCTCTGCTTCAAAGAGAGGTTCTTTATAGACTTTTATTTTAATAATGGCCGAGTCTACCCTTGGTGCCGGGAAAAAAGAAGTTCTCGGGACCACATCGACGACAGTCGGTGCACCATAATATTGGACCGAGACAGCCAGGATACTCATTCTCGATGGTTTGGCGGCAATCCGTTCGGCCACCTCTCTCTGAACTAACAAAATCATTTCCTCTGGTTTGTTTTCTGCCTCCAAAAATTTACGAATAACAGGTGAGGTTATGTAATACGGCAGATTTGAAACAATTTTATATTTGCCAAGCTTTGAGGTATCAAATTTTAAGATATCGTGGTTTTCAACTATTAAATTGTTATATTTAATGCAAGCCGTTTTGACAACAGTTAGCATCGCGGTATCGAGCTCGACGGCAATCACGGTCCCCGCCTTTTTGCAAAGTTCGCGTGTTAATATTCCCATCCCCGGTCCAACTTCAACAATCTGATCAACTTTAGTCAGATTGGCTGTCTCAACAATTGTATCCAGGGCTTTCTCGTCTATTAAAAAATGTTGCCCAAGGTCTTTTTTGGTATGGGCGCCAAAAGCTTTGAGCGTTTTTTTGATATTTGTTATATCGGTTAAATCCATAAATGAAGCCCCTCTTTTGGCTTCATTATAAAGGAATGTGCTCAATATATGAATAAGTTTATGGTTTACAACCCCAGGCTGACCAGCCACCTCGTGAAACTTTCCAAGCTGTGACATTAATCTGAGCATTGCCATCAGTAATAGCTACCCCTCGATACGCTCCTCCTGGATAGCTAGCACTTGCGCCAGACCAAGTGTCGGGACTGTATTGAAACAAGCCTTTATAATACGAGCCAGAAAACGGATTACCACCCGACTCACAGATCATGACATTGTAAAGTCCCAATGGATCAACGCCCCAAGTACCACCCGCCGTAACTATAGTATTCCACCACATTCCAGCATTATAAGGTTTGACACCTTCACCAACTATCTTAGTTTTAGTATTTTTTATAACCTCTATACTTAGGATAATTCGATCAACGATTTGTCCGTTGTGATAAACAATCCGTATCTTTTGGTTTTTTTGACCATTTTCTCCTTCTTGTAAAACTTTCGTCTGACCTTTATATGTTGTGTAATCTTTTTGAGTGACGGTGTCAAAAGGTATAGTCACCCCCTCTTCGGTTTCAACAAAATTAATACGTGTCACTGTAATTTCTCGTGCACCCTCAGAGCTCGTGCCAACTGACGGTTCAATAATATCTCTTTGCCCCAAGGTAACTTTATCCTTTATAACTTCTCCGACTGTGGTGCCCCAACTATGAATAATTTGATCGTTGCCGTCAACATGTACTGTGTAGACTGGAGCTCTCTCAATTGTAACCTTCTGCCCAACGGCATTCTCGTCAGCTGGGTCCATAATCAAGCTAGAGCTCACTCTATCTTCGGGGGAGATCTCAATGTTTAGCTGTTTGAGAATATCCGATTCATTTTCATAGGCAGAATAAGCTAAATGTTCTTGGTTATTATCAGAGATAAGAACAGGCAAAGCTCGTATTATCGAAATGTTTTGGTTTTGGCCATTTAACAAAGTATTCAAGGGTGGCTTGGTAATATCATTTTTCTGTAAAGAAATTCCTGCTTGAGAAAGGGCCCCTTCGATTGTGTTTTGGTTGGTTGTGAGTGTCTTTTCTTGGTTATCAAAAGATATTTTAACTTGAGTATTGACCTCCGCGATGATACTACTCCCCAAGACTTGTGGGGATTGGCTCATGGCTAAAAAGATAATCGCACAAAAGATTGCCAAGGCCGCATAGCGTTGCTTTAAAAATAATGAATGTATTGAGTGAAAAAATGTATGAATCTTATAGTTTATTTCCATCTAGCCCAATTAATAGATGCAAAAAGTATTGTAGGCTTTTTTTAGACCCATTGTCAAACGGGTTTTACTTCTTTCTCAATCGAGCATAAGTTAACGAAAGCCACTTCCGTCCAGCCGTATCGCCAAAGTCAACTTTGACGTCATCATCATCAATGTCTATCACTTTGCCTTCGCCGAATTCCTCATGGACAACCTTGTCACCGATTCGATAAAAACCAACCATTTTATCTTCGGCGATTGGTTTAATAATATTTTCGCTAGTGTTGATACTTTTATGACTCGTGATTAAATGCTCTGGAATGTCGGCCAAGAATCGACTGGGAGAATTATTATGAATCCCACCATAAAGCATCCTTCTTTCTGCTAGAGTCAGGTAGACTCTCTCTTTGGCTCTTGTCAGGCCGACATAGCAGAGACGTCTCTCTTCCTCTAATTGCTCAGGGGAAAAAGAGCTATTCGAGTGTGGAAAAAGATTTTCCTCCATCCCAATCATAAAAACAGCCCTAAACTCTAGACCCTTAGCAGCATGGAGTGTCATAAGCGTCAGAGCCTCCTCGCTTGGGTTCCAATTATCGATATCGGCCACTAATGCAATTTCCTCCAAAAACCCCTCCAGATCGGCTGTACCGTGGATCCCAGTGTAATCAGCGGCTACAGATAGAAGTTCTTTGACGTTCTCAAGTCGTTCCTCCCCTGTCAGGGTTCCATCACCAAGATATTCTGCATAATGGCACTTCTCTAGTATTAGCTCGATTAGTTCTTTTAGCGTGACCCCGTCTTTGGCCCGACGGATTGTCTCTAGGGCATAGCCAAATTGTTTTAAACCTTGGCTTACTTTTGGTGATAGGCCCATCTCGTCAACTAGCTCCAAAGTTCGAGAGATAGAAAGTCTATTTTTGTGAGCAAAATCAGTAACTTTTTTCAGGGAGATATCTCCGACTCCTCTAGGTGGAACGTTGACGACTCGATCAAAAGCAACCCAATCATCGTTAGAATTTATTATTCTCAAATAAGCTAAGACGTCTTTTATCTCCTTGCGCTCGTAAAATCGTACGCCGCCGACAATTCGATAAGGTAGATTGAGACGAATTAACTCGGTCTCAACCGCCCTTGATTGAGCATTTGTTCGATATAAAACAACCATATCATTCAGCTTGTAACCATCTTCACGAACCAGGCGACCAGATTCCTGGATCAAAAACCGAGCCTCTTCCTGCTCATTGTACGTTTCTGCGACAACAATCGGCAATCCCGCATCGTTTTCAGTCCAAAGCTCTTTGTCGCTTCGATTCTCGTTTTTGGCAATTACCCGATGAGCTGCGTCTATGATAGATTTGGTATTACGATAGTTTTGCTCAAGTTTAATTACTTTTGCTTCCGGATAATCTCTCTCAAAGTCTAAAATATTTTGGAAGTTCGCGCCTCGCCATGAATAAATCGATTGCCAATCATCCCCAACAACGCAAAGGTTATGGTTCTTGGCCGAAAGTAGCTTTATGAACATATACTGGGCGTGATTGGTATCCTGATATTCATCGACATGAACATAGGGCCAAAGCTTCTGATAGCGATCCAAAACCTCTGGAAACTTTTGGAATAATTTGACTGTCTCAGAGAGTAAATCGTCAAAATCCAGGGCATTGTTACGAAGTAAGTCTTCTTGATAGATTGGATAAACTTTGGCTGACAACTCCTCAAAATAGCCACTCGCTAGCTTTGCATATTTGGTTGGAGATAAAAGCTCGTTTTTGGCATTAGAGATATTGGACTTGATTCCTTGTGGTGAAGTTTTCTTATCAAAAAGCTCGAGTTTTTGTAGAGCCTTTTTGATCGTCGATAGACTGTCAGACTCATCATAGATAGTAAAGCTCCGCTTATAGCCCAAATAGTGACCATCTTCACGCAAGATACGAGCACAGATAGAGTGAAAAGTACCCATCATCGGGAAATGGTTTGAAAAAGTTCCACCATAGTTAATTTTTTCTAGTGGATTGCCACCCAATAGTGCAACAACTCGCTCAGTCATGGATTTGCTGGCCTTGTTGGTAAAAGTCACTGCCAAGATATTTTCAGGCTGGACTTTTTTCTCTCTAATCAGATACGCGACGCGGTGGGTTAGAACTTTGGTTTTGCCACTCCCTGCACCTGCCAAAATTAAAACAGGTCCTTCTGTTGTCAGGACCGCTTCTTTTTGTTTTTCATTTAAGCCGCGTAAAATTTCACTCATAACAGATGGTATTATAGCTGGTTTTTTAAGATTATTTTAGTGTACAAATCGATAATAGTGCTAGTCTTTGACCCTTATCGCTATATCTGGACAGGTCTTTTCACATTTTTTGCATTGGATACATTTTGTTATGTCGCATTTAACGCTCGGCTGGCCATAGTAGCCAAGGATTTTCTCATCTTGCGATAAACATTTTTGCGGACAAACGGCGATACAGAGATAGCAGCTTTTGCATTGTTCCGGAAATTGAGTCCATACTTTTCCCTTATCTTCAAATGTCTTTGGATTATTTGCCATTTTTGTATACCTCTTGGGCTAGCTTTTGCCCCATATCTAGAGCCTTTAAATTCAGATTTCTTAGCTGTGGCTTGAGAACATATTTGTCAGCGAAGTTCTCACCTAATGCGTTCTCGACCATTTTATTTTTGATTATCCCTATCTCATTTACAATTGCGCCTAGCAGAATAATATTAAAAACCTTCGGATCAAGTTTCTTTGAGGCGGTAGAGGTCGCTGGAATAGGCAATTTTTCGGCACGAATCCCAGATAATTTAATCGAGGAGATCAAATCAGCATCATATAGATACAAGGTTTCCTGGCTGATATATTGCTCTGTTCTCTCTATCGCCCGCTCACACATTACAACCAAAAGGTCCGCCTTCGCGAACTTGGGAAAACCGATAGGTCCTTTCCCCAATTGGATAAAACCGAGTGAGACCCCACCGCGTTGCTCGACGCCATAGTTTGGCATATACGAAACGTTATGGCCACACTCATATGCTGCTTTGGCTAGAATGTGTGCGATGCTTTGGATCCCCTGTCCACCTTCGCCTGCAATTAATATTTTGTATATGTCTTTTTTAACCATTGATGACACCGAGTTTAAATGTTTCTTCGAGTTTTTCGAGAGCTTCAATCGATTGCTTGGCGTCTGTTTTCCAGTTTGTGGGACAATATGACATTATCTCCACAAAAGAAAAATGTCCGCCAATCTGCCTCTCAATCGCACTTTTTAGCATCTGTTTCATCTGAGGTATGTTTAGGATGCTTGCCCTCGCCAGGTAAGCGCTTGGACCAGCCATGTCTTTTGCTAACTCTGGGCCCAAAACTGGCTTTTCGTATGTAAATTTTCCTTCAGGTGAAGAGTCTGTAATCTGACCATAAAGTGATGTTGGAGCTAACTGTCCACCAGTCATAGCATAGATCGTGTTATTTACTCCAATAATCGTAACTGGATCATCTCGATGAGCGGCATGGAGAAAACTTTGAAGACCGATCGCGTAGAGCCCACCATCTCCAGCAATACCAATCGTGACACTTTCACGATTCGCTCTCTTGTATCCGACCGAGAGGGGCGTTACCCGTCCATGATGAGTCTGTATTGTGTCTAATTTATAATAATTCCAAGCCAATAGATTGCAGCCAATATCGACGGCAAAGACAGTTCTGGGCGCAATCTCGAGCTCGTCGATGACTTCACCGAGAGTTTTTAGGATGATTCCATAGCCACAGCCAGGACAAAAATTACTTGGCTTTGTCTTTGGATTAACGCAATGCGGGTATCTTGGTTCCATTAGTAAACTTCCTTAATCTTGGCTTCAATTTCTTCGGGGGTAATCCCCTCGGCTGGTTTGTATAATCTAATATATTCTGCGTCTGTTGATTGAGTTAGGGTCTCTCTGACAATTCTCCCAAATTGTCCTCCGCTTGATTCGGCAATTAATATTTTGTCAGCATTTTTGACAGCCTTGATCGCCCCCCTATCATCAAAAGGCCTCATAGTGATTGGCCTGAATAACCCGACTCTCTTGTTCTCTTTTCTAAGGTTGTGGACTGCTACTTTTGCCGCAAAGCCGACCGTGCCCCAAGCAAAAATAACTACTCTAGCGTCATTCGTCTTGTAGGATTCAGACTCTACTATTTGTCGGCTAGCTGAAGCATATTTGGCAAATAAAATATTGAGATGTTCAGCGAGTTCGTCTTCTCTAGAAAAACAGTTTCGCAAGTTTTTGACCTCTTTATTCAAAAATATTGCCTCGGCTGGCTCCTGGGGCAGAACCCGTGAAGTGTCGACTGGACTTAATGTCTTAGTCAAATAACCGTCACCTAAAATAATCGTTGGCAAACGATACCGCCAAGCCGTATGAAAGGCTTTTTGAGTTATTTCGAATAATTCCTGGATGTTACTTGGAGCATAGACAACTCGTAAGCCCTCACTGTTACCGCCATAGCGGGCCAGGTTTAGCTCCTGTTGAGAGTAAATGACTGTACCGGTCGATGGACCGCCTCGTTGTCCTACGTACATAACAAAGGGTAATGAGAGCGTCTCCGCCAGCACAAGTGGATCTTGGATTAATATGTGACCGACGCCAGAGGTAACTGTCCAGGTTTTTTTGCCAGCGAGCAAGCCTCCGATGACAGCCATTCCCGCCGAAGTCTCATCCTCTGTTTGCAAAAAAAGTAGTTTTGGATTTTTGGCCGCTTCTCTCGCCCAGCCATTCATGATTTCTGTCGATGGAGTGATGGGATAACCAGCAAAATATTCGGCACCTGCTAAAAGGGCCGCTTTTAATACGACATCATTCCCCGTTAATAATTCTTTTTTTACCGACAAATCCCCTCCATAAAACTATTTTACTCTGACTTCTCCAAATCAAAAACAACTTTAGCATCCAGTGCGACTATTCCGCCATTATCTTTGGCCAAACGGATTGGGTTGATATCGACTTCTTTGATATTGGGAAAGTCTATCATCAAGGCCGATAAACCCGAAATCGCCTTTGCTATTGCATCCAAATCAAACTTTTCGGTATTCCTGTAGCCGAGTAGAAGTTTGTAAGAACGAATTCTTTCCATCATATTGTGTGCTTCTTCCAGACTGACCGGCGCCAGTCTAATACGAAAATCATTTAACACCTCGATGTAGATACCCCCCATCCCAAACATAATGACTGGTCCAAAAATAGGGTCTCTCTTTGCCCCAAAGGCTAGCTCCACAGAGGAACGAATCATATGATAGACGGTCACTCCCAGAATATTGGCCTCAGGAAAATGTTTCTTGGCATTGGTCAATATCTCTTGGTAGGCAGACTTTAGCTCATCTTCCGAACTTATTCCGAGCTTGACCGCGCCGGCTTCTGTTTTGTGAAGAATATCAGGAGATGTAACTTTCAAAACTACTGGATAACCGAATCTCTCTGCCGCCGCTATCGCTTCATCGACATTTGCTGTTAGCTTTGAATCCGCCATTGGAATCTGGTAGGCGGCCAATAATTTGGCCAGATTTGCATCATCTAAAATCGAATTTCTGGCGATAAGCTTCTCTGCCGCCTTTTTCAATCCTTGAGTATATTTCTGCTTGGTGGTTTTTTCTTTTTTGTATTTTCCGTAACGCGAAAGCTGATCAAGCGCAGTCACGGCTTCTTCTGGATAGAGAAAGGTTGGTATTTTGGCCTCAGCTAAAATCTTGGATGCGTTGTCGAAACTTTTGCCCCCAATAAAAACGACGACGGTTCTGTGGTCGCTATTGTCGGCGATAACTTTCGCTATATTGTCTATGTCTGTATTTGATTGTGGTGTAATAAGGACAATCTTGAAATCAGGTGTTTTGTCTTTTTTGTTCTTTAGTATTTCAAATATATTTGAGAATTCTTTACTCGTTGCATCGCCTAGCAAATCCAAAGGATTGTTGGCCATAACACGATTCTCAAAAGTTGATTCTATTTTTTCTGTTTGACTTTGACTAAATTTATAAAATTTTAAGTGATGTTTTGTCGCTATCTCGTCCGCCGCCATGACTGCTGGACCACCTGCGTTTGTAATAATTAATATATCTTCCTTCTCTGGCAATGTTATCTCCGAAAAGACCATACTCCACTCAAATAGATCACCCAGGTTCTCTGCTCTAATAACACCAGCCTCCTGTAATGCCTCTGTCAAAACCAAATCGTCTGACGACATAGCTGCGGTATGAGACCTGGCCGCCTTCTGTCCGGCCTCACTTCGACCAGCTTTTAGTAAAATAAACGGCTTTTCTTGGGTCAATTTCTTGGCTAGATGGAGAAACTTTGGCCCACTAGAGATTGACTCTAGATACCCTAAAACAACCTTTGTATTCGGATCATGTGCAAAAAATTCAACAAAATCATTCTCATTCAGATCAGCTTTGTTGCCCAAACTTACAAAATGCGAGAAACCAACTCCTCTTAGGTTGGCCCAATCCAAAATAGCTGTACAGGTCGCTCCTGATTGCGATAAAACAGCAATATTTTTTTTATCTGGCATATTGAGTGAAAAAGATGCATTTAACCTGTTTATCGGACTAATAACTCCCAGGCAATTGGGGCCGAGAATCCTAATCTCATTTCTCTCTGCTACTTCTAGAATTTGTTCCTGAAGCTTTTTTCCCTTTGCACCAATCTCAGCAAAGCCAGCAGAGATAATGATAACTTGGCCTATCTTTTTGTAACCACATTCCTCTATTACCTCCGGCACCGTCTGGGCCGGGGTTGCAATTATCGCAAGTTCTATTCTTTCAACAACATCTTGTACACTTGGGTAGCATTTTAAGCCCAGGATATTTTTTTCGTTGTAATTGATCGGATATATCTTTCCCGGAAATTGTCCATCTAGAAGGTTTTTAATCAAACTAAAACCAATTTTACCTGGTTTGGCAGACGCTCCAATTACAGCAACTGATTTTGGCTTCAATAAATCACTGCCGATCAAATTTCCCTCCTCTATATAATAAGAATCATTAACCTTGTGCTGATTGACTGCCATCTGGCTGGACCGTTGGTGTCGCTGGCGTTGGCTCTGGTGTAACTGGTGTGGTCGGCTGAACTACTGGTGTTTCAACCTTTTTTACCTCTGGTACTGTGACGTCGCTTTGTGGAGGCGCTACGACTGGCAACTCCAAAACTGCTGGAGTTTCTTTTAGTTTAGCCAAATCGCTTTGTAATTTTTTGTATTCCTGGTTTTGCTGAGTTATTTTATTTTGGTTAATCGTCCCAGCAACGAAATAGGTAGTCACCCCAGCGATGACGATCAATACCAATCCACCCAACAAGGCAAATATAGGCCCTTTGCCGCCTCCTTTTGGAGGGGTTGATGTTTGTTGGTTAGATATCGGTTCGCTAAAGTTGGCCACTCCTTGGTTGCTCGCTGGAGCACTGCTCGTCGTTGGCTGAGAGACACTTACTGGATTGATTGCTGCCTGTGCAGGTTTAACGTCCTGGTAAACTGGCCTTGGCGTCGGATCAGAATTGACTGGCTGTGGAGACGCTGGGAGCTGTTGTGGTTGCGCGCTTGGAGTTGGTTTGGGCCCATCTGTCGGTGCCGTGGTCGGCATCTGTGGTGTCGATACTCCTTCTTTGTGATCCCCCGCCAAGTTTACATGAACCTCGTCTGGACGATTAAATCCGCTATAAAAAGAGTTTCCCGGCGTATTTGCTGGTGGATTCTGGCCAGACCCATTACTATTTGGTGAATTAATTGTATCAACCATCTTATGCTCCTAAGGTAAAGGTATTTGCCATCTTGACTAGATCTTCGGCATAACCTCCTCCTTCACTTAATATAAATGTTTTTCCGTTTGCTGAAAAGACTATTCCCGTGGTTTGGGTGTTTGACATAACAGATGTATATGTATATTTTGTAGCAGAGATCCCGGCTACAGTCATTTTTTCACCCACAACACCAGTAATCGCTGTGTATTCTTTCGTAACTTCATCTATAGTTCTTCCACTCACCTGGATTATTATCGGAGCAATAAACTCACTTCCTTGTGGCAAGGTGACGGGTAGCTCTTGATTGCTAAAAGCAGTCATAGAGAGTGATTTGGTCGCTTCATTTCCACCATAATCTTGGTATTTCCATCCAGGTGGATATTTTACTTTATAACCTTGATTGGTATTGGTGTACTGTGACCAGCCAGTGGATGGGTCCGCGGCTGGTGCCTGGATTGTGGTGTATTCCTTTGAAATCCAACCTTCTTTGCCATCAAAACTAACCTTATACCAGCCATCAAGTTCTTCGGTCGCTTCTAGTTTGGTTCCATTTGGGATCAAGACTAGTTTTGCCGACTTGATATTGCGGTCCTGACGAAGATTCAAACCTCCGTCTGCACTAATAAAAATGGTGGTAGTCTTTTTGAGCGGCCGATCTCCCGTCTCTATCTTTACAACTTCCTTTTTCCCACTATCTGGCTTATAGGAGTTTATTTTATAAATAGTATAAATAACAAAAAATGAAACAACTACGATTGCAATGCTGATAATAATTTTCTTACGCTTAGAAAATTTCTTTAGATTGAACTTCTTTTTTTTGCTGTAACCGCGAGAAAGCATTAAACTCCTTTTATCTCATTGATCTTCCAGAGCCCGTCTTCTTTGACTAAGTTAATTGTTTTTTCAAAGGTAGCATCCTCCGTCGGCCAGCTCCCTTTTAAATTCACGGTTGCCATATCGTTTTCGACTGTATAAGTCGTCTCAATCACATTGACTTTATCGAACTCCTTGTCAACTGATAGAACTGTCTTAACGTCCATGTTCTTCTGGCCAGACGATAGATAAAGTTTCGTCTTTTCGGCTGAGTCAGCTTTAAACTCGACGATGAAATTTTTTACAACATCGCTCGGCAAATAGTCTTTGCTGTCTTTATCTAATTTTAATTTATCAATATCAATCTTCACTGTTGCGGCTTTATTTGTAAGGTCCTTCGACTCAGTTACAAACGCTTTGTTTCGCAATGAATAAATACCGACAATCGTGCCTGCGAGCAAGATTACCTCGACACCCAATAAAATAAAAAAAACTTTCCTATTCATTTCTACTCTCCTATAAAGGTTTTTACATCGTTTATTAATGCTCGATCTACTGTGATTGGCTTCGAAGTGGCTACTTTCTGGCCATTAGCCATTTGGTAGACCAAATATGTCGCTTTTGATTCACCGGAGGATAATAAGGCAAAAGCTAAGCCACCATGGCCGCTATAGCTCTGGTTCGTAACAACACTAGCCCAGCCTGGGGCACACTGTCCAGATTGATAGGAGCTACATTTTTCAACCGAATAAACGCCTTGCGGACCATATAGACTAAGTCCGATCGTATTATCCTGGTTCTTGATAGCTTGGATAGTGACATCATTGATAACTGTTTGTGTTGATTGCGGCGTCGACGTTGATGTACCTGCTTGAGGGCTGGTTGTACTCGTGGCAGCACTTTCTTGTTGTGCTTCTTTGCCCGCAAGGTTCTCCTGAACTTTTTCTTCACCGGTTATTTGTTTAATCTCGTCTTTGTCAGACTTGGTCTTCTCGTTTGATCTCTGAGAAAAGATATAGCCACCAACCAAAATAACCACAATTACAAACCCCAGAGCCAATAAGACTTTTCGTTTTTTTACAAAATTATTTATTTTCTTGCTCATCCTCATTTTCAATTTTAGCACGAAGTGCATCAAAATTCATCAAGCCTTTTTGTGCCCCGACGTTTTGAATTACACTTGCAGCGTTGTGGGCCGCCACCCTTATCGAATATTCGATACTGCAACCCAAGAAACGGCAAGCAACAAAGGTTGCCCCATAGCAATCCCCAGCCCCGGTTGTTTCAACTACCTCTGCTTTGCATGCAGGTTGATGATACATCTTTTTTTGATCATAACAATAACTCCCGTGTTCGCCATCGGTTATTAATATTAAACCTTTGGTCATCAAAGACAGTGAGTCAATTATCTGTCTCACATCGTGAACTTTTGAGCGATTATTTTTGGTCAGCACAAGCTTTTCGGCTTCTTCCCGATTCAAAATAAGTATATCTGTGATCTCTAAAAATCGAGATATATCATGGAAGCCCATTTCAAGCTGTTCGTTTCCTGGATTCCAAGCAATACAAATATTGTGGGCCGAGGCATATGCAAATAGCTCTGGGATTACCTCGGTTGAGTCACCAGTTAAGGAAGAGACGTAAAACCATTTGGTTTTTATTGAACGCCAGTCGTGAATTGCTAAATTATTGTTGGCTCCACGATACAAGAACATTGTATGATCTTTGGCTGGGATGCCCACAACTAGAGAAAGGGCTGTGTGGTGCTCACGACTCCTCATCACATAGCTAGTATCGACTCCGTCTGATTCGAGCTCGTGAACTAGCAAACTTCCCGTGCCTTCTGCGCCAATACTCAGTATTGAGGAGACCTTCAACCCAAGCCTAGCAAAACAGATAGCTGAGTTGGCTCCGCCTCCTCCATAGGTAAATTCAGTTGTTTCGGGAATAATCTTTGCGCCGTATTCGAAGGCAATCAAATGTTTCAAACTTGAGTGAGGATCTTTCATTACCCTACCTTTTGAGGTTATGAAGAAAACATCCCTCGAGGCTCCACCAATTGTAATAATATCAAACATAATTTCCTATTTATTTATCTTTTCTTCACTCATCTGCGACGGCTTTTCTATCCCCATTATATCAAGGATAGTTGGCGCAATATTGCCTAATTTTAAGTCAGTTGTTTCTTTGAGCTTTAAATTTTCTGCATCAATTAATATTAATGGAACCGGATTTGTCGTATGTGCTGTTTTGGGAGTCCCATCCATCTCCAACATTGACTCGGCATTGCCATGATCGGCTGTAACTATAACTGTCATTTGAGACTCAACTGCCCTAGCTACTACTTTGCCCAGACACTCATCAACAACTTCCGCTGCCTTGACTGTCGCCGGTATATTCCCAGTATGTCCAACCATATCTAAATTCGCATAATTTACTACAATAAAATCATAAAGGCCTATTTTTTCTAAAAGTGTTTCAGAGATTTTGCCCGCACTCATCTCGGGCATAAGATCGTATGTCTTGACTTTCGGCGATGGTATCAAAAGGCGATCCTCTCCCTTAAAAGCTTTTTCACTTCCACCATTAAAAAAGTAAGTTACATGAGCATATTTTTCTGTTTCGGCCAAGTGGAATTGAGTAAACCCTTCGCCTGACAACGTTTCAGCTAAACCTTGGTGGACTATTTGTTCTGAAAAAGCAACCGTTGCTGGAAATTTTTTCTCGTATTCTGTCATGGTTGTCATCTTCAGCTTTTTGAGGACTTTCTTTCTTCTAAACCCACCGAATCCAGGTCGACCAAGAGCTTCGACTATCTGTCTAGGTCTGTCCGACCTTAGATTATAGACAAAGACCGCATCCCCGTCTGAAATCAATCCATCTCGTTCTACTATAATCGGCAAGAAAAATTCATCATCCAACCCCTGCTGATAAGAAGCCTTTACTGCCTTGATTGGATTGGCTTGCTTGATCCCGTGGCCGAGAGTCATGGCATCATAAGACACTTCAGTTCTGTGCCATCGCTTGTCTCGATCCATCGCATAATAGCGGCCCACTATGGTTGCGATCTGGCCAATTTTATATTTGTGCATTTCGTGTTGAAGCTCAGTAATATACTTTGTGGCCGATTTTGGGCCTACGTCTCTACCGTCCGTGATGACATGGATATATACTTTTTTTAAGTTCTCGTCCTTGGCCTTTTTTAGTAAAGCAAAAAGATGCTTTTGATGAGAATGGACACCACCATCACTCAATAAGCCGATTAGGTGAAGAGGTTTATTTTTTTCCTTTGCATATTTAAAGAGATCATTGATTACGATATTTTCAAAAAATGAACCATCTTCGATGGATGCAGTTATCCTGGGTAAGTCTTGCCGGACAATCCTGCCAGCGCCAATATTGAGATGGCCCACCTCTGAATTGCCAATCTGTCCCTTGGGTAGACCGACGCTTTCTCCTGATGCAGTTAGCTTGGTATGAGGATATTTTGACCAATAATAGTCAAAGTTGGGCGTTTTGGCCAAACTAATAGCATTGCCCTTTCCCATTGGAGCAAGACCATAACCATCCAAAATAACTAGAAGTACCCTCCTTGACATAATCTAATTTTACCAGAGTATGAGTATTATTAAATAGCTAAAGGGTTTTTATTTTGCCGAGAGATCTTTATATATTAGGTATGAGTAGATAATTCCATAGAAGGCTAATATAAAGTTTACTATCATTAATATAGCAGTTTGCAGCAACTGTATCAGAATAAAATCTGGCGTGACATATTGGATGGAGGAAACGGCGACGGATATTAGACCAAGAAGCAAAAATCTCCCAAGAACTGGCCAGAAATAACCTTTTACCAATCCTCTACTTCGTTTTAGGACACTCAAATTATGTTTTTCTTCCAAAATAAAGATTGGGGTAACCAAACTTAGAAATATTCCAATAATGATCCCTGGTATTATCAAGAAGATATAGCCCAATAAAATTAACAGTCCAGCGACAAAGGATATCCACAGAAATTTCCCAAAATGTTTGAAGCCATATTTTAAGGCATCGGCTATCCCGCCATTATCTTTCTCGCAAACACTATAGGCAATTTTTATCGTAGCCAGGTTAACCGCCACGGCAAGGATAACAACCGGAATTAGGACTAGAACGATCCCAACCGTGATACCAATTACCCCTTTTAGCAAGAAAAATGGGATTAGGAATAATGCTAATGCACAAATCGCTAATCCGATAAAAACCCCGATGCTAATCAAAAACATTAGCAAAAATTTGACCCAACCCTCGGTAAAGATCTTCCACGCGTCAGTAAACAAACTACCGATAGGTCTTAATTTAGATTTACTTGCCACTGTCTCTGACACGACTGTTTTATTTGGTTCTTCTTCCATTTTTGTCCTTTCTTTGTAAGGGATATTCTCTACTTTTATCGAGCAATTTCTTTCTCGATCTCTATCAAACGATTATATTTGCTGGTTCGTTCCCCTCTGGCTGGAGCCCCTGATTTTATCTGGCCAGCGTTGACCGCCACTGACAAATCAGCAATAAAACTATCATCAGTCTCACCACTTCTATGGGATATCATGATTTTATAATTATTCTTTAGGGCGAGTCGAATCGCCTCAAATGTCTCTGTGAGAGTCCCAATTTGATTCATTTTAATCAAAACTGAGTTGCCTGCATTTAACTCAATTCCCTTTTTGATCCGTTCAACATTTGTTACAAAAAGATCATCACCAATCAATTGGACTTCTTTGCCAATCCTTTCAGTCATCATCTGCCAACCGTCCCAATCTTCTTCGGCTAGGCCGTCCTCGATCGAAATCACTTGATAGTTTGCTACCAAATCTTTATAGAGACTGACCATTTGCATCGCCGAAAGGCCAATGTTTTCAGATGCCAAAATATATTTTTCATCTGTGTTTGGATCATATATTTCAGACGCCGCCACATCTAGAGCCATGCAAACATCTTTGCCCAATTTATATCCTGCTTTTTCAATCGCTTCCGCGACCAAATCAAGCGCCTTTGTGTTCGATTCAAGGTCTGGGGCAAAACCACCTTCGTCGCCCAAACCAGTCGAAAGGTTGCGGCCTTTAACAATTTCTTTCAAGCAATGATAAACCTCGCTTCCAATACGAACATTTTCGGAGGCTTTGTCATCCTGAGGTACAATCATCGTCTCTTGGATATCTAGCTGATTCTCTGCATGTTTCCCACCGTTTAGGATATTAAAAAACATCTTTGGTAGTTTATAGCTATATTTATCCATACGGACACTAGGTTCCCAAACACCATTTTGCTCATAAATATTTTTTAGATATCGATAGAGTGGGAGGTTTAATGATTTTGCCGCCGCTCTAGCAACTGCTCCAGAGACCCCCAGGATAGCATTCGCTCCAAGTTTTGATTTGTTGGCTGTCCCATCTAGGCTTATCATTTTTCCATCAATTGCTTTTTGGTTAGTGATCTCCATCCCAATCAAGGCCGGCTTGATCAAAGTATCGATATTTTGGATTGCTTTCTCCACCCCCAGACCAGAAAACCCTTTTTTGTGATCTCGAAGTTCAAGCGCCTCGAAAGTTCCAGTTGAGGCGCCACTCGGTACACTAAAATCTCCGGCTACTGTCCCTACTTGAACAGAGGCTTTAATAGTTGGATTCCCCCGAGAATCTAGTATTTGGATTGCTGTGATATCTGTTATTTTCATTTTAGGCGTTATAAAAATAGCCAACCAAAAGCCCAATTATTAAAAAGAGGATCCCACCACCACAGATTGCAGAGATTATGATCATTTTCTTCTTTTTCCCCAAGCCTTCTTCTTCCTGGGGTGAGCTACTAACAGCTTGGTTGGTAAGAATTGAGGCATTAGGAGGCTGAACAAGATTTGTGTTCATTGTTTGAGTTGTTGGGGTAGGCGTAGCCACGCTTATATTTGGGGGTGTTTCTTGATTTGGTGGCGCAGGAGACACAGGCGTGACCATAGCTGGTTCAGCTATATTATTAACTAAAGTTTCGCTTACTGGGCTTGGAACTGTAGCTGAAGGTTCAGCTGCACTTATTGCTTCACTTTCTACTGGATTAATAATTGGAGCCACACCTTCCTCTGGAGTCTTTTCTACTGGCACATTCAGGATCTCTTTTGACTCCATTTCTGGCTGGACCATTTTAGACACAGGATTGGGCTGTGCTGGTTGTGAAACCTCAGCTTCGACAATTGGCTGAGATATATCAACCGTCTCTGGGATGGAAGAGTTAGACTCAATCTCAGGTTCAGCGAGGTTTGGGGCGCTTGGAGTCGGCGTAATGTTTTCTTCTGCGCCAGGGGAGGCAACTTCAGTTACTTCAGTTGACTCGACAACCACCGGTTCTACAGTTGGTTGGCCAGAAACTGCCTGGTCTTCGGGAACCTCTATTCCACATTTAGAACATAGGTATTTCCCGTTTACGTTTAGTAACTCTTCGCCACATTTTGGACAATTCATCGTTTCTCCATTCTACAGATAAATTATAACTCTTTTAATTATTTATTTAACGCTTTTTTCATTAATTGCTGTAAATCAAATGCCCCACCACTACATTTCGCCTCGGGCTGAGAATTAGTTTTCCCTAGAGTTGTATAAAATTGTCCGTTAGTAAAACCGAATACTTCCTGGAAAACTTCATCTTTTGTATTTTCAAAATTACAGCTCATTCCTTTACCATTAAAGTCAAATTCTTTAACGTCTGGCAAAGGTGCGGGCGTTTTGAGATATGCGATTTTCACAGTACAGAGATTATTGTCTGGTCCAACGACTTGATACTCTATTAGGGTCTCTGGAGCTGGCTTTGAGGCCGTTGAATCCGCAGTCGCTCCGTAGCTTGCAAAGTTTACTTTTGCTGGCTTACATTGAAGAAAACTCTCTTTTATACAAGTTTGATTTTTGCCAGTAGGGTCAGAGATTTGTTTGCTGGGCCCAATCTCGTCACAGTTCGTGATTTCAACCTCAGTAAATTGACCAGTTGGTTTATCACCAATCATAGTCACTTTGGTTAATTTACTATAATAAATCAACCCTACCACAATCGTAATGATGATCAGAATCACTATTATGGCTACTATTGCTATCAGTTTGAAATTAATTTTTACTTTTGCGTCGTCGTCGATGGTCCGATCATTCTTTTGACCTAAATATGGAGCAGCTTGAGCCGTAGCGCCAATTTTTACTTCCTTCTCTTTCACGTCAAGCCCAGTCATCTGCGCGCCGGGAATTGGCTTTTTATCCTTTTGCTCAGCTGAGACCAAGAATGGATTTTCTGAGACCGGAGTGGCTTCATTCGGCTTAATCGGCAGTGGTTCAGCGGTAGGTTTTTCGCTTGAAGAAGCGTTTGGAAGCGACGCTTCTGGCATTGGAGTGGCTGGAATGGTTTCTGGTGTTTGAGGATTTATCGATTGCTCTGGTGAAGCTGAAGGAGGCAAACCAACGGCTGGCTCTACGGGAATCTGACCGGGAAAAGTTTCTCGGCCATAACCACAGCTTTGACATATTTGTTTGCCATTTTCATCGACTAATTCTTTGCCACAATTAGGACAATTCATTTCTATCTCTAGTTTTCATTATTCACCTTATCTTCAAGATTATGTAGCTCTTCCTTCATTTTTGTAAGTTCAGAAAGCATTATTCTCTCCTCAGCCGCCGCTACAAGCCTCCTCGTTGAATCGACAACATCCGGATTGACTGATATCGATGTGGCACCATATTCAACCATTTTTTGAGCTACCTCTGGGTAAACACTAGGAGCTTGGCCACATATGGAACAAGTGACTCCATATTTCCTACAAACCTCACAAGTCCTTTGGATCATCCACTGTACTGCATTATAACGCTCGTCAAATTCTTCGGCTACCGAGCTAGAATCACGATCGAGCCCTAATGTTAACTGACATAAATCATTTGAGCCGATCGAAACTCCATCGATACCCATCTCGCAAAATTTCTCAATCTCAATTACTGCTGATGGGACTTCAACCATAATCCAAAGTTTGAAATCCGGATCTTCTTGTTTGTTTAAACCAGCGTCTTCTACGATTTTTTTAACCTTGGCAAATTCATCTGTTCGACGAACAAAAGGAATCATCAGCTGTAGATTATTGTAGTTGGCGCGAACTCTTTTGATTGCTTCTAGCTCTAGCCCAAATTCCTCTGGATCTTTTAGGTAACGAAAACAGCCGCGGTAGCCAATCATCGGATTGTCTTCCTCTGGCTCAAATTCTTCCCCACCTTTTAAGCCCCGGTATTCATTAGTCTTAAAATCAGTCGCTCGATATATTACTGGACGAGGATGAAATGCTCGGGCAAAAGTCTCCAGCCCCTCAGCTAATTTGGTAATATACTCTTCCTGGCGTTTCTCTTTGATCATTTTCTTGGGGTGTTCACCAATCGTTTCCATAATTATAAACTCTGCTCTCAAAAGCCCGAGCCCATCAACATTCATTGCCGCAACCTTCTCTGCCAGCTCAGGCTCGCCCAAATTTACATAAATTTTGGTTGCAGTAACGGGTGCTGATTCAGAGACGGCTGAACCTGCCTGCTGATTTGCGTCCACCTTTGGTGCTTCTATTTTTCCTTCATAGACAAACCCGCCTTTACCATCAACCGTGATTATTTGTCCAACTTTTAGCGCTGTTGTGGCTGTTTCTGTCCCAACTACGCAAGGTATCCCCAGCTGACGAGAAACAATCGCGGCGTGACAAGTTCTGCCCCCCGCATCTGTTACAATGGCCGCCGCTCTTTTCATGGCAGGTACGTAATCGGGGGTTGTCATCTCGGTGACCAAAACATCGCCATCTAATATCTGATCAATCTCGTTTGGGCTATGGATAATTTTGACTGGCCCAAAAGCCATTCCAGTACTCGCCGCCTGACCTTTTAGAATCATTTTTCTTTCTGTGTTCACTGCCTGATCGGAACCATCCTCTTTTTTGGTTGATTCGTCGAGAGTTGTGACTGGGCGGCTTTGAACCATAAATATCTTTCCTTGGTCTATTGTCCACTCTGTATCTTGTGGCGAACCATAATGATTTTCAATATTTAGAGCTATTTTGGCGAGGGCAACAATCTGCTCATCAGTAATTTTTTGTTTTTCCTGTAATTCTGGTTCGACTGGAATACTCGCTTTTTTTAAATCCGACAAATCGTCAGTATCACTCGAGCCAGAGTCTCTGGTTAATTTCCAGGTTTGTTTAAAAATTTCTTTCTCTGTAATCTCTAAAGTCTTTTTATCTACCAAATAACGATCTGGAGTGACAGCGCCCAAAACTACAACCTCACCCAATCCATACGCCGCTTCGATCGAAATATGATCAAGGTCGTTATTGCTCGGATCCATCGTGAACATAACTCCTGCTGCCTGAGAGTCAACCATTTTTTGGACAGGGACTGCAATGCCCACCTCTAGCTGACCGAAACCTTGTTCAGCACGGTAATAGATAGCTCTTGCTTCGAATAACGAGGCCCAACATTTTCGAACTGAGTTAATGATTGCTTCCTTGCCAATAACATTCAAATATGTCGCTTGTTGTCCTGCAAAAGAGGCCCCAGCCAAATCCTCTGCAGTTGCGCTTGACCGAACGGCGACATACAGATCTTCAACTTTAGTATCACTGTCCTTTGCAAGCTTCTCATAGGATTCTATAATTGCTTTTTGTAGCTCATCGGGTAGAGGGGTTTCAACAAAAGTCTGCTGTATCTTCTGCGCCCTAGCTTGTAGATCTTTTGAGTCCTCTTTATCAAAGCCTTCGAGCATTGAACTAATTTTTTGTTCAAGACCTGTTTCCTTGATATGATTAAAATATGCCTCGCTGGTAACGATATATCCTGGAGGCACCGGAAGTCCTGCTTGCGTCAACTCGCCTAGATTTGCACCTTTTCCACCAACTAAAGCTCCGTCTCCCTTGCCTACCTCATTAAACCAAACTATATTTTTCATTTTCTTCCCTCCTTTTACTTTTACTGCATGTCACTTAAACTTATCACAAATGGCGTACCTTTGACAATTTCGTTTGATAGGATTTTTTTCGCCAAATAGTTCTCTATCTTATCCTGCATTATTCTTCTCATCTGGCGAGCTCCAAATTCTGGCTGATATCCAACCTCTATCAAATATGTAAGTGCTTCAGGCTGGATATTGATTACATACCCTTGTTTTTTCATATCTGCAGTGACTGATTTGAACATCAGATTAGCAATCTGGAGTAATTGATCTTTGGTCAGCGGCCTAAAGACAATTACCCCGTCAAATCTATTGATAAATTCTGGCCTATAGATATTTTCGGTCTGTAAATACTCAAGTAAATTCCCCTTCAAAGTCTCTGCGTCAACCTCGTTTGCGACAGCTTCTCGGATTAGATTTGCCCCCGCATTCGAAGTCGCGATAACAATAGAATTTGTTAAGATAACCTTTTCTCCCATACCATCAGTGATATAGCCCTCATCAAGCATTTGCAAAAATAAATCTAGGATGTTTTTATGGGCTTTCTCTAGCTCATCCAACAAAACTACGGAGAAAGGACGTTGACGAATATTTTTTACAAACTCTCCACCTTCAAGTTGTTCAGACCCCGGAATCTTACGACCAATAAAACGATCTATACTGCTTTGATCTTGATACTCGTTCATGTCCATACGAACCATATTCTCTTCATCTCCAAAATATACCGCGGCTAAAGCCTTCGCCAGTTCTGTTTTACCAACTCCCGTAGGACCCAAGAAGAGAAAGCTTCCAACGGGTCGTTTGGTATTTGACATTCTCGTTCTGGCTCTTCTCAACGCATCTGCAACTGCCTGTACGGCTTCTTCTTGTCCTATAACTCGCTCGTGTAAATTTTGTTCCATGTTGAGCAGTTTTTCTTTTTCTTGACCACCAGCTTCTGCAACGGGAACGTTCAAAAGAGTCTCAGCCACTTTGTCCATTGCCCCCTTATCCAAGATACTCATTCCTTGGTTCCCTCCGACTGAACAAGCATTTGTCAACATGTCCACCGCTTTTGCTGGAAACTCTTTATTCGTAATAAATCTTTCCGCCAATGAATATATTTCCTTTAGAGAAGAGTATGTAATACGAATATTATATTTATTCGAAAAATGTAGGCTAAGATCTTCTAATATTCGGAGAGTTTGACTCTCATTCATGGGTGGTATATCAATTTTTTCGAAATTTGAAGAAACTTGCGATTTGGCTTCTATATAGGTTTGATAATAATTGTTCGTCGTTGTGCCAATCACTCTGATAGATGATTGCTGTAAATAAGGTGCTAGTATCTCAGTTGCATCGATTGTGCCAACTTTATCCTGCCCTTCAGTAAACAATTTATGGATGTCGTCAATAAATAGAATGACGTTGCCGGCATGAATTGCATCACCCAAGACTCCCAGAAGTCTTTCGTTCGCCTCCCCCCTGTCCTGAATTCCAGATAAAAGGGTTGAAACGTCTAGATAGACTACTCTCTTGTAGGCTAGTTGTTTGACAGTATTCCCCCAATAAACTCTTTCGGCAAAACCATAGACAATCGAAGTTTTTCCGACGCCAACGTCTCCTGTTAGGATACAGTTGTTTTTGCCTTCTTTTGTTAAAACTGCTTCTATTTGAGCAATGACGTTTTCGCGTCCTTCAATTGAAAAACTGCCAAAAAGATTAGGATTTGTAACATCTTGTCCAAACTGATTTAGATAATTTGTATAGCCCGAAGTCCAGTCTTGAGCAATACCAGATTTTGAGGCCTTAAGCTTTTCAATTTTTGTTTTCGGATATTGGTATTTGTCGAAGAGGTTTCTGGCCCAGAAAATAACATTTCGCACATCTTCGTCACCAATCTCTAGAGTAGTTAAGGTCTGTTCATAGCTCAAGCAAGTCTTCATTAAGCCGTACAAAATTTCACCCGATGCTAGCCGGCTTACCTTGGATTCAAGTGCATATTCAACAGAATTAGCAAAAATCTGTTTTAGCACCTTATCTGTGCCAACGTCTTTTGGTAAAGTGCTTATTAATCCACTGATATCTTCTTCCGAAAGATTTAATTCTGAAAGAACAAAATTCGTTCTTCTAGTTTTAAATAAATTATCAACAAAAATCGACAAATCAGGGCTTTCAGGATTAATCTTTGATAAAATTAGCGCTAGTTCTAAATCTACCATTGAATAAATATCAATAGTTGGCTTGGTAGGGTCTATAAAAGTTAAATCTTCGACTTCTCTAAAATAATTTTTTATGAATATATAGAAGGCGCCTGATATCATTCCAACTGAGACGAATAAGGCAGCAGGAAGACGAAGAAGTGTTGGAACGTTCTCTACCTGATAACTTAATATCAATATTAAAACAGCCAATACACCGACAATTGCCAATATTTGCAAAATCGTTGGCAAGAGGCCTTGTCCAAAACTTGAGCGCATTTTAGCAGCGCTTATCTTGGTTTTGTCTTTATTAAGGTTTATTTTTTCTAGATCAATCATATCAAAACAACATCACTAAAATTATGGGGAAGAATATCGCAAAAGGTAGGGTCATCCACAAGAAAATTGCTAATCCGGCAAATACCATTAATGCAATAAATATCACGAAAAAAGCGGCGATTAGTCCCGACCTCATGACTACAGCTACTACCCTTGAGACAAAATTGTCTAGAAGCCAATCCCTTAGGCCATCAATGCCCGGCCGCCTCTCTTTGACTAGCCTTTTCCATGGTGAAAAAAAGGTTCTCAGAATATCTACAAGTGAAAAAGACCTAGCAAAGTAGCTAATCAAAGCCTCAAGATAGGCAAATAATTTTCTTAGCCCTCCCTTATACCACCAGCCAAAAAAAGTTGGTAAAAAATTTAGTGTACCCATAAACTCATTATAGATTGATAACTCTCCAGAGTAAACCTAGTTAACCTAGGCCTTTCCTTCTGATCCAAAAAGTTTTATTTTTTGTTCAACTACGTCCTCAATTGCCTCTATTTCTTCAGGTAAAAATTCGTATGGAACAATCTCATCTGGATTTTCGTCTAATTCTGCTCGCAGAGTATTTGTATAGGCCATTCGTAGCTCTGTATTTACGTTTACTTTTGTAATCCCTAGGCTAATGGCTCGCCTGACTTGCTCCTCTGGTATACCAGATCCACCATGCAAAGACATCGGCAGCCCAATCTCTTTTAATTTTGACAGTCGCGTAAAATCAAGATTTGGCTCTGAAGAATAAACTCCGTGGATATTGCCAAGAGAGACGGCTAAGATATCAATCTTTGTTTCAGCAGTAAATCTTTTTGCCTCATCAGGGTCAGTCAGAGCTCCCTCCTCGATGGTGATCGCCTCCGCGTGTTGTTCACTTGAGCCGGGTATTTGTCCCAATTCCCCTTCGACGGTGATCTGTTTTGATCTGGCAAAATCTACAACTTCATTTGTCAGGCTGACGTTTTCGGCAAATGATAACTTCGAACCATCTAGATGAACTGATGTATATCCAGCTTGGATCGCTTCTTTGACCATTTCTAAGCTTTTGCCATGATCCAAATGTAACCCAATCGGAATACTAAGTTTCTCGCCAAGCTCACGGACAATATCAAAAACCAGGGCTGGCTCCAGAAAATTCATCTCTTTCTCGCTAGTCTCAATCACCACAGGAGATTTCAAACGAACTGCCGCCTTAATAATCGCCTTGATTGCCTCCAGAGTCGAAACATTAAACGCTCCGACCGCATAGCCTTCTTTCTGAGCCTTAAGATATAGATCTTTTGTATTTACTAGCATTCTTTTTTTTACTTTTTTGTATCGTATGCTTTTACAATTTCAGCAAATTTTTTGTGATCAAGGCTTGCCCCACCAACCAAGACACCGTCAATTTTTTTGGATTTAGCAAAATCTTCAACGTTTTTTTCATCAACGCTGCCACCGTATAATAACCGCATCCCCTTGGCCGCTCGTTCTCCATAAAGCGCCTTAGTGACGTTCCTAATATTTTCAACAATTTTCTCTGCATCTATAACCTTACATATATGGCCCGTTCCGATTGCCCAAACTGGCTCATAGGCGATGACGATGTTCTCAATTTCAGAAGCGGTCAGATGGCTTAAAGCCGTCTCGACTTGATTTACAACCACGATCTTTGACAGACCATCTTCTTTTTCGTGTAATGTTTCACCCACACATATTATTGGAGTCAGATCATGGGCAACGGCCACTTCTGCCTTTTGTGAGATAACTTTATCTCCTTCGTTAAAAAGAAGTCTTCGTTCTGAATGGCCTACAATTACATAATCTACAAAATGCGCCAACGAGACCGCTGAGACTTCGCCCGTGTATGCGCCCTCCTCTTTTTGGAAAACATTTTGGGCACCAAGAATAATATTTGTGTTTTTTAGCTCAGCAGAGGCAGGATACAAATCAATAAAACCGGGACAGATAACAATCTCAACATTTTTTACTTTATTTAGTTCTTTTTTCAGTTTTTCAATCGCGATTGTGCTTTCTGGCACCGTAAAATGAACCTTCCAATTTCCAACCACCAATTTTTTATTCATACTTTAACTCCCCCCCCACTTAATCAGAGCTTTGAAACTACAGTTATTATACTCCAGGATTCTTAAAAATAAAATTATTCTAATGCTTTTATTCCAGGCAAAATTTTCCCTGATAAAAATTCCAGTGAAGCGCCGCCCGCCATCGAGATATAACTAAATTGCTTTTTGATGGAGTCATCAACCGCCGCGATGGTATCTCCTCCACCAATGACACTATACGCATTTGAGTTTGCAATTGCTTGCCCAACCACCCGCGTTGCCTTTGCGAACGCAGGTGTTTCAGCATAACCCATTGGACCATTCCAGAATATAGTTTCTGCATATTTAAGTTTCTCGATAATATTATCAACCGTCTCTTTCCCTATATCCAGGACCAGCTCGTTTTCAGTAACTGCACCAACCTCTTTGGCCTGCCCTTCTGACGAGTTTATATCTTTTGAAACCACGCAATCTTGGGGTAAGAGAACTTCAACTCTATCATCCCTAGCTTCTATAAGAATCTTTTTGGCAGTATCCAAGGCCTCTGGCTCAACTATAGATTTCCCAAGATAATATCCCTTGGCCAGAAGGAAGGTATTGGCAATGGCGCCACCCAAAACAAGGGTATCGATCTTACCCATCATATTATCAATCAAAGGTATCTTGTCAGCTATCTTTGCTCCACCCATAACCAAAACGAATGGTCTTTTTGGATTAATCAAAACTTTTGTCAGGTTTTCTACCTCTCTTTGCATCTGAAAACCGGCAAATGATGGTAGATAATCTGTCACGCCGACAATTGAAGCATGTTCTCGGTGTGAAGCAGAGAAAGCATCGTTAACATAAATATCGCAACCTTGAGTCAATTTTTTGGCAAAGGCTGGATCGTTATTCTCTTCCTCGGGATGAAAACGAAGATTTTCCAACAGAATAATATCCCCGCTTACTAATTTAGAAATTTGCTTCTGTCGATCCGTACCGATACAATCATCACAAAAATGAACACTTTCTTTGATCAGTTTTTCTAATATAGGGACTAGCGGCTTCAAAGAGCATTGTTGGTCATTTTTACTTTTGGGTCGTCCCAAATGTGAACACAACATAACAGTTGCTCCATTTTTTAGGAGATATTTGATCGTTTCTAAACTAGCTTTAATCCGTTCGGAGTCAACCACCTTTCCATCTTTGATCGGAACATTGTAATCAGCCCTGACTAAAACTTTTTTATTACGAACTTCTGCTTCTTGGACTATATTCATTTCACCTTTGTTATAAATGCGAGCCACTCAAAGAGAAAATATCTATTTACGATAAAATTCGCCACTCTCGCAAAAAATCTTATTATCTATTTGTTAATAAATACCGCTAATTCTGCTAGCCGACAGCTATAGCCCCATTCATTATCATACCAGCCAATAATCTTGAAAAAGTTTTTGCCGATACTTTTTGTAAGTAAGCTATCATAAATTGCTGAATATTCACTTCCTTTGTAGTCCATTGACACAAGAGGATCTGTTGCGACGAACAGATAACCTTTCATCCTTCCTTTGGCCGCCTCCCACATTTTCTCGGTAATTTCTTCAACTGAGGTCTCTTTGTCTAGTTCGATCACTAAATCATTAACTGAAACCGTTGGAGTCGGGACTCTTAAGGAAATCCCGTCTAATTTGCCCTCAACCTCTGGTATTACTTCTTTTAATGCCTTGGCCGCTCCAGTTGTCGTCGGAACAATATTTATAGCGGCGGCTCGCGCTCGACGAAGATCTTCATGAGGTAGGTCTAAGATGCGTTGATCGTTTGTGTATGAATGGATCGTTGTCATTAATCCCTGCCTGATACCAAAATTATCTAACAAAACTTTGACTATAGGCGCCAAACCATTAGTCGTACATGAAGCATTTGAAACAATTTGGTGTTTATTAAAGTCATATTTTTCTTCATTGACCCCAAGTACAATTGTCAGGTCGTGATTCTTGGCTGGAGCCGAAATCAAAACCTTCTTTGCGCCAGCATCCAAATGAGCTTTGGCATTAATCCCATCTGTAAACAAACCCGTACACTCTAATACTACATCCACGCCCAATTCCTTCCACGGTAGATTGACTGGGCTTTTCTCGCTAAAGACTAATACTTTTTTGTCATCAACTTCGATATATTTGTCATGGGGCGTAATCGTTGATTTAAATGTGCCATAATTTGAATCAAACTTTAAAAGATGGGCCAAAGTATTGTTATCAGTTAGATCGTTTACCGCTACAATTTCGACGTTTGGATATCTTTCATGTAATATTTTAAAAACTTGTCGACCAATTCTGCCAAAACCGTTTATTGCAATTTTCATCTAGTCTCCCTTCGGGCTCTCGTTGAGCTTATTAGCTTTTGAATTTATTTTAACCTTTTGAGTAATAAAAAAGAAGCTTAAATCTGGTTTTTTCGGTTTATCTTTTTTCTGACATATTTTTTTATCCGTTCTACATAATAAATTTGTATGCCCAAAAGACCCAATCCAATAAAAATTAATATCCAACCTGGCAAAATCGGCAAAATAATACCCGCAATCCCAACAAGAATGAGAAATATACCAAAAACTTTCCTTACGAGTTTTAATTCTTTTGTTTGGTGTTTCGATAGTCTCATCAGTCCATTCTAACAAAGAATATTGATAAATGGGTTAAATTTTGATATACTTTTGACGTTCTGCGGTCCCATCGTCTAGGGGTTAGGACGCCAGGTTTTCATCCTGGTAACAGGGGTTCGAATCCCCTTGGGACTGCCAAAGTTAGCAACAGATAGAGAAAGGTTCCATAATATATTTTATGGAACCTTTTTGCTTACGCTTATCTGTTAAACTGGTTCGCTTCCACGTAGGTACAAATGTATCCGTATCTTTTTATGATTTGAGATTCTTATGCTTTGAAATAATTCATTATGGGTTTATTTTAGAAACACTATGAATATCCCAAAATTATCATCAGGCTCAGAAGAAGAAATGCAACTCATTTTGGCAGAATGGAAGGAGCGTGCCGAAATATATAATCTGCCTTTTGCAAAATATATCAATACCGACAATAAATCATTTTCTAAAACTAGAAAACTTTGTGAAAAAATCGAAAACGATGCCGAAAAAGAGGGTACTGACTGGATTCATTATTTAGCAAAAGATAAGGATATGCGAGATATCTTGAAACGTATGGCATAAGCTGAGATGGCTTACGCAAAGCATCATAAGTGATATCCAGCTCGAATAAGTAAGGTCATAAACGTGAATTTTATGTAATATTACGTTAAATTCACGGTATATTGACATTATCACGTGAATTTGATAAAATAGTCACATGATTAGCGAACAAACAAAGTATAAGATTAGGGCGCTCAAAAAAGAGTATGAACAGCTAAAAGCCGGAAAAGAATCCCTCCTGGCTCTTTTACGAGAGGCTGAGTTACCAGAACTTGTCTATAACTCAAATGCCATAGAGAACTCAACACTAACTCTGAAAGAAACCGAGAAGATTCTTTTAGAACAAGAAGTTATGCGTGATGTTTCTGTTCGAGAACTTTTTGAAGCGAAAAATTTGGCACGTGTTCTAGAGTATCTTGAATCTCGACCGAATCTCGAGTTAAATATTGACAACATTCTATTATTACATCGCATGTTGATTGGTGGCATAAATGACAAGATTGCTGGCAAACTTCGTCAGCCAAATGAGTACGTTCGAGTCGGATCCCACATTGCACCAGCGCCCGAACATGTAGAACGATTGTTAGATAGCTTACTAAGCGATTATTTAAGTAATCACGAACAATATTTCATAGATAATATTGGACAATTTCACACCGAGCTCGAGTTTATCCATCCATTCGTCGACGGTAATGGGCGAATTGGTCGAGTGGTAGTAAATCTACAGTTGATGTCTTTTGGCTATCCGCCAATTATTATTCGCAGCAAAGGCAAACAAAATGACTATTACCCATTATTTAGAGATTATCAAAACAACAAGGATTCGAGCGGGATGTCGGATCTTTTCGCGCTTGCACTGCAAGAGTCTTTGCATAAACGACTCGCTTATCTAAAAGGCATGAATATCGTAAAACTAGTAGTTTATGCAAAAGAGCATAATTTAGCACCCAATGGACAACTCAACGCAGCAAAACGTCAAACAATACCAGCATTTCGTGAAAAAGGTGTTTGGAAAATAGGGGAATAGAACACATCAATCAGGTGTCTATGCCGCCTCGTGCACCAAGTTCATCTATTTTTTTATGCACCAACAATAGACTCGCCCACAAAGTGTTCCAACTGGAGTCATCTAGGCCTACCAATGAGGCAATGATTTCTTAGGAAGTCGTTGTCTCATTTTGTTACACAGAGCAAGAAGACCCGTACTCGAATTATTCCTCGGTTAATCTGAACTTATATAGTGATATTGTTAATGTTATCAAAATCCAACCAAGCACTATTAATATATTCGCGGGGTTAGCAAAGGGTGAACCAGCCTCGATCGCAACGGTTCGCATCATTCTGAGCAATGGTGCTAGTGGTAGATACTGAACAATGTTTGATAACCAAGTTGGCAATGAATCAATCGGGAAGAAAATTCCAGCGAGAAACATCATCGGGATAGAAACAGCTTGTGCCATCCCTTCGGCCGCATCCGTTGTTTTAGCAAACGAGGCAATCGTAAACCCAACTAGTTGAAATAGGATGCCGCCCAACAAAGAGAGCATGACCACGACAAATATATTTCCATTGATATGTCCGTTGAAACCATAGATACCAATAGATAGAATTAGAGCAATCTGAACTAGATTTAATACTAACCTTGAGGTAACCTCTGCTAATACAAACTTCCAAGTCTTCAAAGGAGTCGAGATAATTCTCTTTAATATTTTATCTTCACGATATTTGGAGATACTGACTGCAATCCCAATAATTGAGCCATTCATCAAAGCTAGGCCCAGTATCCCCACCAAAACAAAATCAAAATAGGTAAAGTCGTTATTTTTTGAATTGTTATTGATAAGTTCCTGCTCGGTCACAAAAAGGGGTTGGACGTTTTGAATCTTGAAACTAGCCTCCGTCAAAATCTTATCGGTTATAGTCCTAAGTACCCCACTGGTTTGGACGCTCGCTGGATCAACATAAATCTTGATCTTATTTGTTGTATCTGGTCCAGCAACTCCAAAGTTTTCGGGAATATAAACCGCCGCAGATAACTTCCCTTTTTTTATTTCGCTCTTAGCCTTATCTATTGAATCAATTTTGGTTATCTTAAAAACCTTTGACTCGGTAATCCCCCTATCCACCCCTATAGAAATTTCATTTTTGGACTTATTGATAATTGTAATAGTCCCACTCGAGGTGTTGTCGTGGCCAAAAAACAAACCAAAGATAACAATAAAGATTACAGGGAAAGCGATGCTCCAAAATAATGCTTGTCGGTTACGAACCATCATCTTCAGGTTGGCTTTAAAAAGTTTAAACACTCTCTTCCTCCGTAATATTCCGCCCGGTAAGCTCGATAAACACGTCCTCTAGGGTCGCTTTACTAACCGTCAACTCATCTGGTTTATATGCGTGGATCTCCTTCAGCGCCTTCTGTAATTCTGATTGCTTATTTAAAATCAATTCACAGTGATACTCTTTACCAGCAATATAGCTAAGCTCACCAATCCCAGCTAGTTTTGTTTTTAAGCTTTCGATATTTTTGGCTATGAATTTGATTCTGATCGGATGTTTGGCGTGCTTTATCAGCTTGTAAGTATCGTCAATGGCTACGATTTTACCGGCATCCATAATCCCAATTCGATCACAAAGGATTTCAGCCTCTTCCATATAGTGAGTGGTCAAAATAATTGTTTTGTTGCGTTTTTTTATCTCAGCGATAATTTCCCAAAGGTGGCGCCTCGAAATAGGATCTAGGCCTGTAGTAGGCTCATCTAGAAAAACAATCTCGGGATCATTGATAAGGCTTGCAACGATTGAAAACCGCTGTTTTTGACCACCAGAGAGATTGTTTACAAACGAATCTATCTTTTGCTCTAGACCAACTTGTTTCAGCAATTCTTTCGGATTTGTCTCCTGACCATAAAAGCTGGCAAAAAGATCAATAATCTCGCCTAGTTTTAAATAACGATAGTATGCCGATGATTGAAGCTGAATGCCAATCTTGCTTTTGATTTCACTCAAATTTTTGTTGAGATCAAGGTCTAATATTTTAATATTACCCGAAGTCGCCTTCCTCAAGCCTTCTATTATTTCCAAAGTTGTGGTTTTTCCTGCGCCGTTTTCTCCTATCAAGCCAAAAATCTCCCCCCTATTTACTGTAAAGGAAATATCGTTAACGGCCGCAAAGTTGCCATATTTTTTGACTAAATTTGTTACTTCGATAGTATTTTTCATATTTTGGTTTTTATCTCCGTTGTTGGACGCGTTAGTATTGGCCTGACTCACGAGAATATCGTGGGCCAGGCCGGCTGTATGGGCAATTAAGCCTCCACAAGAAGGTTTTTGGCCGAGGCCGCTCCTTTGATCGTCAGATCAGCTAGATATTCGGCACAAGCTCGATCTTTCTGGGAATAATACCAAATCGCTTCACCCACAAGCCAGGTGGCTCGGGCCAGAGTTCCGCTAATGGTATCGAGTGATTTGAGGTTCCCTGCTTGGTGGTATATCCGCCAAGCCTCGCCCTTGCTTTCGATCGCATCATGTAGGTTATCCGGAGATGGATTCTCTAGCCAGATAAAGAAAGAACCTGAGATGGAGACGAGTTGACTAGCGTTGAAGGTTTCATGATTTTCACGAAGCGCTTTCACGACGACTATCGCCGCTTCTTTGATCTTTTTCTGCTCATGATCCAGTTCAGTAGACACGGTCGCCCCCTAACTCAGAAAATTAAAAAAGCTCTACATTATGTGAGCTTTCTTTTCAAGTTACTTTTGCCCAACAGCAATATAAATTCTAAACATTATTACTAAATTTTCAAGTCTTTTGGTTCGACTATCAAACAAATTATGTTTATTCCTATCAGAAAGGTTTAACTATTTTTCGATAAGTGCTTTTGTCTCTTGTTCTTTCAAGAACATTGCCTTTGAAAAAGCTTCTTCATAGCCATCTACATTGTGCCGAGGTGAGAAGAGAAACTCAGCTCTTTTACGAGGTACTTGTGGTGGAATGCTATCTACCTTTTTCATATACTTGGCAATCCGGTCTATATATTTGAGCTGAGAATCCGTGACCTCAGTATCATTTTCGTTTATGCCCAAATCATCGACTGGAACTAAAACTCCACTCTGATCAATCATCTCGGTCAACGAGCCTAAGGCTGGACCGACTACTGGTGTGCCCGAGGCCATCGCTTCTGCTACTACCAAGCCAAAGGGCTCTGCCCAAAGGTTGGTCATCATCACAGCTTTGGCGTTTCTCATCAACTTCGCTTTTTCGTCTAGTGTACTCATTCCTAAATATTCATCATTAGGGCCAAGTCGTGGAGCCACAAATTTATCATAATAATCGGTTTCGTGCTTTTCCGCTTTTTTACCAATCAATTTGATCGGCATCCCGATTTTATGCGCTACTTCTATCGCGATATGTGGACCTTTTTCCATACAAAATCGACCAACCCAAAGCAGATAATCACCTTTTTTGTTGTAATTGACGGTGTAGAAATCAGTATTAACCGCATTATAGACCGTGCCTAGATGGTTTTTGATGTTGAAACATTCAAGGTACCGCCTCGCCTGATCTTTACTGATACTTACAAAGTATTGACCTGCATCTGATAAATCGTGGATTAGTTTTGGCAGGTGATCCTTGGCTGGACCATGCCAGGTCTGAACGATTGGAGTATCTCCCGTATTTATTAATTCTTCTGGTCGAAGTACAATATCTGCCTTAAAAAGAAATTTCGATTTGTTTTCCCTCATCTCCTGGGCGTACACGGCCAAGGTATTATCCCAGATAACATCTGGCCTCTCGGCAAGCGCTAGCTCATAAGCAATCCGGTTACATTCTTTCTCTTTGGCAAATGACACTCCTTGGCCAAGCGCTGTTGGTGTTGTGGCTACTAATTTGGAAGTAACCTTGGAATCACCCGAAGCAAATACATAGACATCGTGGCCTCTTTTGACCATTTCTTCCTCGGCAATTGAAACCACAGTTTCAATCCCACCATATTTTTGATCCCGACCCAGAATTGGGATTACAACCGGCCCAATAATACAAATTTTCATTATTTTCCTTTTTTAGACTCTAATTATTTTAATATAGAACCCAACAAATTTCAAACTCTCTTGATTTTTTGTCTTTTTGGCATATAGTAGGGCCTAGAACCGAACCTTGTCATCGTCATTATGAGGAGATGATGATCATGCAGGATATCATAGAAGGTCAAGAAAAGGATAACGGGAACGAGTGGTTTTGGATTATCGGCACAGTCGATGATTCGCGCATTGTCACGGCAAAATACGACCTGTCTTATTTTGATGATCATCGAGACATCATCTACGGCTCCGTGGCAAAAAGCCTAGCGGTTCGCTTTGTCGACGACAACATGTCAAAAATCGTTGTTTTCTCCCTAGAAAACCTCGTTCACAAACCGGCGGGCTATTTCGAAAATGGCATGATCAACACAGTGACTTACATCGTAACCCCAAGCGGTCTACAAGTCATGAATTGTCATTCTCATTACGAGTTCGCTCAGGAACAAGGGATTGACCCCTGTTTGATCGGCATAGATCTAGAGCATACCTACAAGAAAAAATCCAAGTAATATTGGAGGAAAAATGTACTGCAAATGGACTCTTCCACTCTCAGTTTATTTCCTTCTCATGGTCTGCCTATATTTTTGGTATCTTGTCTTTGAAATCTACTCCGCGGCCTTCCATCTCTCCCCTCTTCCTGCCCTCGCTTGCACTGTCGCTAGTGCCCTCGGGCTTTGTACGATTACTATGTACTTGTGTTTCCGGTCCTCATAATGCCGAAGAAGTTCGGGTGCCAGTTGAGAGTCCAGATTTTTGGCTCTCAACTGGCTAACCCCTTTGTAACAAAGCTTTGTAATAATAAATATTCTTTGTATACTATGGACGTCTGGCAATATTTTAGGAGGTGGAAGTACCTTGATTGGAACAGATGATGTATATACCTTGGCTCAAGGCCCAAGTGAAGCCGCGCTACGTAAATATTATCGTGAATGGGTCGAACTCAACAAGATTATTCATCTCGTGACTGAAAAAGAACATTTTGAGATAAAGGTTGTCTCGATTTCCAAACCTATTCACGACGAATCTCCTTGGATCATCACTGGTCTACTGCCCAACAATCGCTATATCTTCATCAAATACCACGCGGGAAACAGCGCCGAGAATGGCGAGCCGGTTAATGCGATCGCATATTTTTGGTCCAGTCCTGAATCCCAATAACAAAACGCCCTAAACACAACTCTTGTCTAATAAGAGATCGTCTGTGTTTGGGGCGTTCTCTTTTAAAAAATGAATAACTTTTAAACTATAAATTTATGTAGTGTCGGTTTTGAGCTTGAAAAAAGTTCTCTTCCGTGCTAAAATCACCGAGGACATAGGGTGAAGCAACTTTACAACTCCAGAGGCCATGTTATGGGGTCCTGACAAAACTGTCGGGATACCCAAACCAACTGAAGGAGACGTTTTGTCTTCTAAATTCAAAGTTCTCTACCTGGTAGTTGTCGCTCTGAGCGTGATTGCGCTCCTCGGCACAACGGCCGCCACCACCATGGCTCACACCAAGACCATTCATTCGGTCACAGGTGATTTTCGAGCTGTGTCTGGGTGGCAAAAAACTGTATCGACCTGGTATGGACCAGGGTTCTACGGCAATCACACTGCATCGGGCAAGGTCATGCTCAGCAACTGTGGCAGGAACGTGCAAATGTGGAAGAAGAATCCACACAAGTACATCCTCTTTGGTGCCGCCAACCCAAACCAGTCATTGCCTCTCGGTACCTGGGTGGAGATCAACTACAACGGTGTTCGAATTGTCATCGAGGTCGCAGATCGTGGACCCAATTCCAGAACACTGGAGCTGATGGGCGCTACGAGAAGCTATCTCGACTATTTCGGTAAGAAGTACGTAAGACAAGGCAAGCTCAAGCACTACACTATCTTTTCTGGCAATCAGTCGCTAAGTTGGCGGATTGTCAAAAAGATCTAACCACGTCTGACCACACAATGGCCTGACGTTTCACCCACAACACCATGTCCAAGCCCCGACCTGAGTTCACTCTCAGGTCGGGGCGCTTCATTTTTAATATCAAAGCCCGTCTTAATATAGTTGACTAAAGGTTTGTTTAGTTTTATAATATCGTAGTCCTATCCTGTATATCCTGTCGGGAGGTAGCTTGATGTTTGAACTATTGGTCAAAATAGTTGGTCTCAATTTGGAAATTGGGCCGACAGTCTATTCTCCATCACAGATCGCTCTCGAAAGTGGAGCGCTACACGGCATGGAAGCAATGTTGGTCACCCAAGCTCTGCCAAAGCGGCGAATCAGATACAAAATCTTGATAGACACATCCAAAATTGACACCAATCCAAATGGAGCGGATACAGCCCTAATGTCTGGTGAGATCCTCAACGACACGGGTCAGCAAGTTGGTCATTTCGATGCCAAGGTCCAGCTCTTTAGCGGGAGGTGGATCGGAAATGCCCAGTTGATTTATTCGGATAAACCTCCGGCTCCTTCCATCCTCAGATTCTTGGAGACCATATGACAACCATCACTGAGGCCGTCTCAAAACATGGAGATCTGTGGCCTTACGATAAGCTCGTACCTCTCGATCAGCTCCAAATCGGCGAGACCATCTTTGTCGACTTTGACCTCAACAGTCACCCCGTTTCACTACCATTCACTGTCTCCGAGATCATCCAAGACGCAACTTATCCCACTCTCGGCTTCGCTCGAGGCACTATTTTCGAAAAGTGTGCTAAGGGCCAATTTGAGCACGGGGTAGTGATCACTTATGGTAGGTTCCCAACAATGCGACTCGGCAAGAGCCGCTATATCGGTCCCTGATGTGATCTGGAGCAAGAAAAAGCCCCAGACTCTCATTGGGGGCTTTTTCTTTTGGTGAGTAATTAAATTACTTATTCAGAAGAGACGTCCAATATCTTTGGCTCTGGTGTATGGTTGTCTTTTTCTGGCATTGCGTGCTTGCGATACGGAATCTTGAACCCAAAGGTTGAGCCATGGCCTTCTGATGATTCAAAGAATATTTCTCCACCATGATCCTCTACGACTCTTTTGGCTAGATAAATACCCAGACCAGTCCCATCAGGTCGAATCTTGCGAGCATTACCCGCTCTAAAAAATTTCTCAAATATTTTCGGCTGTTCAGCCTTGGGAATGCCAACCCCAGTATCAACGACTGAGTAGATTACCATATCTTTTATTTTTTCTAATTTCACGGTCACACCACCTTCCTCGGTATAATAAAGTGCGTTGTCGATAAAATTCATTACAACCTGTCGAATCTTAGTCTCATCAACCCAAACATGAGGTATTTTGCCTGTTTTGGCAATCTTCAGATATAAACCCTTGTCCCCTGCTTGCTTTTGCAATTCTTTGACTTCCTGACTAACCAGCTCCTCGATATCAACCTCAGTCGGCTCGATGAAAAACCGTCCGGTATCCATCCGAGAAACATTCAAAAGATCATTGATAAGACCGACCATCCGACTCGATCCATCAAAGGCTTCATGGACAAATTCTTCCTGGCCCTTAGTAATCTTACCGACATCGCCCTCCAGAAGCATCGAGAGGTAGCCTTTGATAACCGTCAGCGGAGTTCGCAGTTGGTGTGAAGCCATCGAGATAAACTCATCCTTGGCCTGATCAAGCTCACGAAGCTGGGCATTCTTTTCCTCCAGCCTTTTGGTTGCATGTTTGACTTCGTTTTTAAGGGTGACATTGAAACGGCTTATTTCCTCGTATGATTTAGCATTTTCGATCGCAACCGAGACTTCGGGAGCGATAATCTCCAAGATACGAAGATCCTGCTGGTTAAACATATCACCTGAGTTTTTCTCTCCCAGAAGCAAAACACCGACGATTTCCTTCTCTGTCTTGAGAGGCAGAGAGATCGATGCTTCGAACTTACGGAGTGGCTCCTTATATTGAGAGTCCTCGTCTAGTTCATCATAGACTGCTGTCCCGTTTCTGGCTAGACTCACGGCATCTTTCATGTCAATTTTTGGCTCGTCCTTGTATCCGCTCGTCTGAGTTGTATAGAGAGAGTAGTCTTCTTTAAAAAGGACAAAGATGCCTCGAGAAATTTTCATATCGCTAATCAGTATTTCTAAAACTTTGACCAAAAGTGCATCCAAAACTATGGTCGAGCTCATCAAATGAGACAGGTCGTCTAATAGCTTCTGTGGATCATAAGCATTTTTGAAAAATATTCGGTCAGTTTTGCGAGTGATCCAGCGACGCAAGGGCTGGAAAGAAAAGGCCATAATAACAGCCAAAACAGTTCTGATGGCCCCTTGGGTAAGATTGATCTGATCAAAGCTATCAGTGAAAAATATTCTTTCGATCGCGAGAACTGAACCAGCATAAAACAGAGCCAGTGTTGCTAAAAGAATGGCATAAGTTATTGATCTAGCAACTACAAGTCGAATGTCCATTAAGCGATGCTTTATAATGGCATAGGAGGTAAAGCCTAAAAAGAAAATCAAAGAGGAGGACACTATAGTTGCACCAACAATTTTATTTAAAAAGACTGATGCCACGAGTAAAGCCAATACAAACAGCACGGATAGAGTAATACCAAAAAGCATAAATTTTAGTTGAGCCTTAATTGCTCCTTGCGATTTTTTATATTTTATTATCAAAAGACACAAGGCTGCAACCACATAAATAACAAAGTAAATTGGAAAATACGAGTAAATTGGGCCAGGGACGAGAGCATCAATTGAACCTGAATTCGTTAATGTTATGGATAGGTTATAGTTTGTGAGCACAAAAGGAATAAATAATAAGGTAGGTACAAATATAAATATTTTTATCAAACTGCTTACCTTGGGTTTTTGGAATGGGAAATAAAAAGCAAACAATAACAACATAGGTGCTAGGAATATCGGTGCTATAATCGTTAGCCTGCTTAATGTTAACTCTAAATTTGGCTCTTGAGCAAAGTCAGCTAAAATATTAGTTGTTGTCCAAACAACCATTGAAGCACCAATTCCAGCAAAACTAAGGTTGATTGGATTATTAAGATTCCGTCTTAAAACCAAGCCAGTGATAACCATGGCTGCAAGCAAAACTGTTATAGATACTATAGAAGTTATCATTTCCTCCGTTTCTTACTACTTTTTAGCGGTTATTAGCCAATCTTGTCCAGATAAGGTTTCACCTATAACTATATTAACTAACCCCGTTTCTGTTAATAATTTCTTATATTCTTCTTTAGAATGAAAATGATAATTTCCTTTTTTTTCGAGTAACACTATAACGGAACTGGAGATTAATACAACAAGAACAAAAGGCGCAATAATAAAAGTTTTAAATATCCCTAGAAGTTTTCTTTTTTTTGTTTTACCCTTCAGAAAGTTAAAATAGGCCTTGATTACTTCTTTCATAGTGGAATCTGGTCGAGGATCAGCTATAACAACTCTTCCCCCTGGTTTTAATAACCTATAAAATTCCTTTAATACTAAATCATTTTCATTGATAGTAAATAAAGCATTTATACAAGTTATTCTATCAAAACTACTTTTCTCAAAATCAATTTTTTTTCTTAGGTTTGCCCTTTGAAAGCTAACGTTTTTGAATTTTCTGCAATTTTTTTTTGCTCTTTTAATCATTTTATTTGAAAAATCCAAACCAATTATTTCTATTTCAGACTCGTGCTCTGCTAAAAATTTTTCAAAATTACCTGTACCACAACCAGCATCTAAAATCTTATGGCCAACATCAAGGTTTAGCGCTTTTAAAATGTCAAGAAACTGGAGTTGATGAGAAACAGAATTTTTAATAGTTCTATTATAGGCAAAAGCACAATAATCCCATAACTTAGAAGTGGTCATTTTTGTCCCTTTAATAGTTCGTAAAAATCAATAAACATGTAATCTGGGGTTAGCGGTAGTTTATCAAGCTTGAGGATGTGTAAAATAATTGCCATTTCAAGTAAGGAAGCAGCTGCCATAACACCTAAGCTGCAACTTGGAATATAATTTTTTCTTAAAGCGACGTTTAATGCTGTTATTTTGGGGACGTATTTTGGTATTTTTGGACAAAACTTTAGCATGGGTATCTTAAAATTGTTAATTTCTATTGCTGTCATATGCTCTGGATTTTTTAAGCCAATATAGTCCGCAAAACTAATGCTTTTGTCATTAAAAACATATAAACTTGCACCAAAGCCTAAAGCCTGAGCTGCCAGAACAGTCTTTTTTTTATTTCTTGCTGTTTCATGAAGAAGATACATCGGAAAGGTTAGGTTATATTCAATTGCATCAATTACAATATCAGCTTCAGTAAACTCCTCAACATTTTCATTATTCACGCCTTGCTTATACACTTGAACTTTGATATTTGAGTTTATTTTTTTGCATTCTTCTACAATTACTTCGACTTTTTGTTCTCTTATATTTTCTAAGTTTGAAAAAACCATCCGGTTAAGATTCGATATCTCAAAACTATCAGGCTCTGCTACTTTGAAGTTTTCAATGCCCAATCTCACTAATCTTTCAAACAGAATACCTCCAATACCGCCAAGACCGGCAATAGACACCATGGAATTTCTTAAACTCTCTTGTTGTCTTTTTTTAAGAACTCCTATATTGCGCTGGAATATTTCATCATATGTATATTTTTGTTTTTCCATTATACCTCTGTCAAAATTATAAACTTCCCTTGACTATAAAACAACCGAGAGAGGCCATCCCTCTTTAGCCATAACTTAATTTATTTTTTTAAATATTTTTTTATAAAATATATATAAAGTAATTGAAAGGTAAAAAATCAAAAGTGCCCAAATCCAGATTGGAATATTCTTGCCCCAAATTATCACATATACATACGGCCCGAACCAGGCAACTTGATTTATAATAAATGCCCTAACAAACTCATGATGCTTTAAAATCTCTTTTCCTTTTAGATTATGATTTTTCTTTAGCTTGATAATAACTTTTGCCATCACAAACAAACCATAATAATAAAATGGGATAGAAATTAGAATTAAGACAATAAATATATACGGGTCAACATCATATGTGTTTATAGCTAGATCTCTATAATAATTAATTAAATTAAAGTCCATTAGGAATCTCTTTCTTCGCAGTAAAGACTTTCCATATATTCAATATTGCCCTCACAACCACGTCACGACCTTTGTTTTTATAAACATAATATTCACCAAAATCATTCACTCGTTTATCGCTATGGGTAATTTTTTTACTAAAAAGAAGCTGGGGCTTGTCATCATAAAAACCCTCCATAATGTTACCTTCTCTGTCTAATGATCGGTATAATTCCCCTTCTTCCTGAAGAAATTTTTTAACCGTTCGCCACGTTTCGGCATCTGCTTTTTCAATTTTATGATTTTTTGGATCAATCATATATGGATTTGGGTAAATAAAATCAGCCACGCGAGCAATTGCCCCCAAAGTACGGATATTGGGGGTAATAAAAACAAATTCAACTTTAAATTTTCCCTTTATAGCATTTTCGATTAATACTTTTCTTCCTAAAATATAGTCCATCGTCTTTAATACTCCACAATTCTGGTATTTTGGCGTTGTCGCGGACAGGCCAAATGTGTAAATATCTCTGCCAAATATTTTATGTTTGCGAATCGGTGCAATACCTATCAAATCTCCTTCTTTATTCCGCACGATACATAACAAATAAGATTGGATACAGCCCTTACGGATGTATTCCGAATTGTATTCCCCCCAGGCTTCAGCAACTAAACCTTTTATTTCTTTGAGTGCGATATCTTTGGCGACCTCGCCTATTTTGACATCTGGGTCCTTAATAATCTCGGCGAAGACTATTTCTTCTGTATTATTTCTACGTATTTTAACTTCTTTTATTTTGCTTTTTTGTGTATATCGAGTCATTTATTTGCTTATTTATAAGCTCAATTATAAACTTCCCCAAGCTATAAAACAACAGGCGGATTCAGGTTTATAAAACAATATTTGTCCTGAAATTGCAGGTATTTATGCTATAATAAGCCAAAAGGATTACTAAATATGCAAGAATACAAAGAATATTTTATACAAAAAGAAAAGCCGTAACAGCGGATAAATCCACTGTTACGGCAAATTATATACCAAGATAAGCCCTTGTGTTTAACCAAGCAATATCTTTTCTGATACTTACGGTGAGAGAGTCGAGAAACATTTTCTCTCTTTCATAATTAGTGCCTCTAGCCTCTCTATCTTTCCACGTCCTCGTAACTTTCGTCCAAGGCTCATCTGTCCCCCATAGAAGTCTTTTTGGAATCAAATTGTTCAGCTCAATAATTACTTTTTCTGGTGAATTGTAGTCTAGCGGAAGTAAGCCAATTTCGTCTTTTTCCGATGCATCCTTGCAAAGCAACAGAAATGGAGAGACATCAACATATATGTTTGGATGTTGAATAACCTCACACCAGAATTTCTTAAGAAAGCGTCCACAGTGAGCAACACAGACTCGTACCTCAGGATATTTTTCTGCAAATCTTATTACATTGAGAGGATGGCTTGCTAAGTCTCTGCCGGAATGAGTTAATATCGGCCAGTTATTTTTACTTGCCAGTTCTAACAAAAGTGGGTTTATTTCTGTGACCCCACAATTAGTTTCTAGGGTGAATAGCTTTAGCCCATAAAGACCAAACTTAGCGTGTAGGCTTTCGAGTAAATCACATTGCTTTCTAACGTTTTCTGTAGGATGGTATGCCGCAAAGGGTAAAACATTAGCCCCAAATAGCGCAGTTTCCATCATCAGATAATTGTTGGATAGTTCATATGGAAACTGTTTTTTACTCTCGACAGCTTCGAAAGGAAGGTACATACTCATACTGGTACAAATTAACCAGTTTACATTGTTATATAATGCCTTTCTAACTAAATCTTCAATACTTTGTACACTTGGGTATATCGTTCTGGCATAGTTGTAAACCGAAATTCCTGCATGAGTATGACAATCAATAACCCCAGTTTGCTGACCCTTGATCTCTGCTAATTTGTTTCTGCAGTCCATCCTCTCTCACCTGCTTTCGCTCTGTGAGAGTTAACCTTAAACCATTTTCTTTTACCAACTTTAACCAAAATATTAGTTTTTGTCAGATCTACTTTGTCATCTATGTCTACTGTTCTACCCTCTATAGTCATAGCTCCTTGTTCAATCAGACGACGAATCTCAGAGTTACTACACTGATCTTTTGGCAAGCAGAGTCTCAACAGTTCAAAACCCGTTAAGCTTTTCCCCATAACAATTACTTCTGGAATATCTTCAGGAATCTGTCTTTGACTAAAAGTTTTCTTAAACCAAACATATTCCTTGTTGGCAACAATTTCACCGTGATAACGTTTGACAATTTCCCGCGCAAGCATTAGTTTATACTTCATAGGATCGTCGACGTAAACTTTTTCTATTGATTGAATTTCTGTTAGAGAAACGTCTGTGTAGACCTCAAAGTATTGGTGGATAAGATTGTCGGGCATGCTCATAACCCTACCAAATTTTTCTCTGGGGGTATGTGCAAGCCCTATGTAGTTACCCAGACTTTTGCTTTGCTTGGCCCGGCCATCGATGCCCGGAGTGATTTTTGTTGTTAAAATCACTTGAGGCCTTTGGCCAAACTTAACTTGCAAGGATCGACCCATCATCTCATTAAAAAGTTGATCGGATCCAATGATGGTCAAATCAGATTCTAATTGCACAGAATCGAAACCTTGCAAAACTGGATAAACCAATTCGTGCTCGTAGATCTCTTTCCCTTCTTTAATGCGCTTTCTGAACATATCGCGAGAAACAAGAAAGTCATGAGTGACGCCTGACAAAAGAGACAGTAATTCCCTGGCCTTTAATGGTTCTAGCCACTCAGAATTGCGTCTTATTTCTAATACTTCTGGGTCATTCAACAACACCATTTTTGCTTGTCGCAAAAATTCGTCAGAGTTTCGCTGGATATCTTCTTTTGAGATAATTGGTCTAAGTTTGTTTTTACCAGTCGGATCGCCAATCTGTGTTGTAAAGTCTCCTATAAGAAATATTATCTTGTGGCCCATTTCCTGTAGTTTTCGATACATCCAGAGGTTAACTGCATGACCGATGTGTAAATCAGAAGCTGTAACATCTACTCCATATTTCATACGCAGCCTCTTACCCGAAAGAAGTCTTGTTTTCAACTCTTCCAAAGTAAATACATCGTCGGTTGTCCGCGTAAAACAATCTAGAAGACGATCAACTGCTTCTTCGTTAGAAATAATTTTTTTCATTTTACCAGCACTCCTTTTTGAGAGGTATCTATTGTCAAAGAGCGAACAAGCCTTGAAAGCTCCTGTCTGATGAATGATTGTATGCCATTTCCCTCACTTTTGTCAAGTCCATTATTGTTGCTTTCTCTCACGATTCTCCTTTTATAATATTCGAGTAATAATTATAGCAGGGAAAAATTTATTTTAACATAATAATTCTTTTGGGATCCCAAGACATGATTCTTTAAAACTGCATTTAGCACATCGGGGCAATCTAATAAAAAGCTTATCGTTTAAATTAACCGCAGTTTGTTGTAAATTTTTGCTTACAATGTGCATGTCTGAATCTATGAAAACATAATTAATTTTTTTCCCCGAAAGCTCCACTGATGTTTCGACTGTGCTTTTCGCTTGTTCCCATAATAGATCAATATATCGATTCGTTGTCCCGTTTTTTATTTCAAGAATACAGGCTACTGAGGGATGGATATAAATGCTTATTTTTGAACTATACTTTTTAACAATTTCTCCTAGCTGAGACGCAACAGATAAATAATCATCTGGTAAAATCCAGGGGTATTCTCTAATTCTATCTTCTGTGCCAAAAGGAAAGCGGAATTCAATCCCATGGACTTTTCTCTTAACAAGATAGTCAGCTATACGGCTTAGTTCACTTTGGTTTGGCTTCATTATCAATGTATTTGCATCAACAGTAAGACCCATTTTTATATAATTGTTTAGATTTTTTTTTATCTTATCTAGTGTCTTTGTTTGTGTGAATAAACGGTGTGTATGATTTGATAGAGTATGAAAAGAATTAAAAATAATTGTATTAAACTTTACTAAATTTTTTATATCACTTTCTTTTGATATGGCCAGCCCGTTTGTGTGTAGCACAATTTCTTTTGGCTTAATATAAGTTTCAATATCTTCTAAAATTTTCCGGAAATCTGGTCTAATAGTTGGTTCACCTCCAGAAATAATTACTCTCTCTAGGTTGGGGTACTGATTCTTAATTTTTTTAAATACTAGTACGAATTTATTCCGACTTTGAGACAACTGGGGCTTTTTACGGTGAGCAAAAACACAAAAACTGCAATTCAAGTTGCAGAAATAACTGACTTTTATCTCAAGAAATGTCTTTTCCAAAAATATATTTTCAGGTTTATTCATAAATATTCAATCAAATTTATTAATTATCTGATCTATACTTTTATTTTGCAAAGGGTAAAAACCATTTTTATTAATATATGTGGAAATAATTTTCTTGTTTTTTCTATCCAAAAGTGGCCAAATTGTTACCTCGGCCCGTGATAGCAAGTTACAGGCACTATTGTCCTGGCCATACTCTGTGTCAGGGGCGAAAGGATTATTCTTTTTTATGGCCCTATCATTGACACATTGGCCCTGACAAAGGTGTTCATATCGGCAATTATTACATTTATTTGAGACGATTTCTTCGGTTAGGTCATAAAAACTGTTTTCTTTGATACTTTGAAGCATTACTTCTAACAAATCTCCGTCCTTGATATTTGCGTTAGTCTGCGGCTTTGCTAGCAGGCATTCCATAATTTCTCCTTTTGGTCCGATAATCAGATACGAACCATGGCAAGGAAAACAGGGATGGTTGTCAAAACATTGAGTTGCTACTGTATACCCTTTATCAAACATTTCATGCTTAAAAAGCAAAGGAATAGATAGTTGGAACGGATACCCTTTATCACGATGTATCTTGACTAAGTAATAAGTGAGCTTCACTACTTTTTCATAGTCTGGAATGTATTTATGGTTTCTTTTTAGGGCATTTTTTAGTTCATCAACAATGTATGGGAAGCTAATCGTCCACCTATCCACCTTATTTTCAATAGCAAATTGATATATTTTATTTAACACTTTTTTTGAACAAAGATTTTCTGTCCACATTGAATTGATACTAATTTTAATACCAGGAAGCTCTTTACGTATATTTATTAGTTTCTTGTAATGAATTTTGGAATATTTTGTATTAGAAAGTCCTTTTTCTGTACTCAGCCCATCAATAGATGAATGCAAATGAAACTTGTTAGCCTTATGTAGGGTAATTTCTTTTAATTCTTGCAAGTGTTCAGTTATTAGTGACGAATTACTTAATAGCTCCACTTCATTCAAGCTTTCTTTTGATAAAGCATATTTTACTAAAGATATTACGCCTTTCTTTGTCAACGGCTCACCTCCCGTTATTTTTATGCTGCCCGACCCTAAAATGGCGGCTTGATCGATTATTTTTTTTAACTCATCGATACTCAATTCATAATATTGCGCTTTTCTAACAAGTTTTTCCCAGTCTGTGTCTCTTGAGCGTTGATAACAATATTCGCATTCATAATTACAAATGGCCGTAACATTTAAGTCTAGTTTACGCCTCAATTTGTCTAACAAAAGTCTTGTTGGCCTGTCAGGATGGAAAAGAGCAATAAATTCAGCAAAAGTTAGGCTCTCAAATTTTGCATTAATACTTCTTTGCTGCGCTGGCTCATAGTTTAAAAACCACCCATCTCTAATTTTTTTGTAAAAAAAACCACTTTCTACTGAAATATGATTACTTTTAAGAATTTTTTCAAGATTTGTATAACTGCTTTTAAACAAAATTTCTGAGTCTTTAAACTCCCGAAATATATGATTATAGCTATAATAAAATATTTCTTCTAAAGTATTCTTCATTTAGATCTTTTTGGTACCGTCCAACGTTTGATAGCCAATACTATCAAACGAGTTAGTTTAGGTAGCGCGAAACAATTGATGTACTCTCATTGCTCTTTTTGCTAATGAATACACCCTTCATGAAAAGAATTAGTTTTTGCATTTTTCCCTTTGCTTATCTCTAATATAGAACATTATAGTGCTAATTATTTTAAAGTCAATGTGGAACTTGATAAACATTAGTAATAATATAT
>JBAXEY010000002.1:0-47403 GCA_037140175.1 bacterium
GTGGTCGTCGCTACCATGTTGTCTATATAAAACGTATTCGTCGCATCAGCGTTTACCACCGTAATAATAATGCTGTCAATTGCATCCTTATATATATCTGCTACACCTGATAGGTCTAGGCTAATGCTTTGCCAGGTATTCGATAGGGTAATATTTGGCGTAATCTCAGTTATCGCCCCGCCGCTATCATGGATACTTATTTTGATATTACTGCCCGTCCTTAAAGCACGGATATCAAATTTGAACTCTTTCATCCCAGTTAGATTAAGCGGGGTAGAGAAAGTATGGGTGAGGGTTTTATTTAGAGAGGCTGTCGCTGCAGCTATCCCTTTTAGAGAATATGAACCCTCAGTCTTGATTGTCGGTTCTGAGTAAGACTGTAAACTTTCTTCGATTAACTCCATCTCTCCCATGGAAGTGTAGCTTCCTCCTTGTGAGGCTGTAATATAAATACGGTAATATAGATAGAGATTGGTATTTGTAAAGACATATGTTTTTTTCTCACCAGAATAGAATTCTTGGTTTACTTGTGTGTCTAGGGATGTCCAGTTTGAGTTGTTATTTGATCCTTCAAGCTGCCAATTAATTGGATGCCAGTATTGATCAAGAGAAAATAGGGCATATTTTGTGATAATTTTGGCGGTGGCAAATTGATATTCTAGCCAAAAAGGAGCACCCGTCCCAGCAGCATGCCATTGATTTGCATAGTTTTTATCAAAAGCGATATATGCTTGTGAGCCCGAATTATACTCTGAGCTTGCACTAGCCACACCGCTGGGAGTTGTATTTGAGGTCATGGTCGGAATCGCATTTCCACCTGCATTTGAGACATACCCCGTCTGAGCTAAAGCATCAGAGGAATACTCCATTAGGTCTACAGTTACACCAGTTGGGTTTGTGGCCAAATCTAAGACCCCATCAATTAATGAAAAGTCCTTATTCACAACAAAATTTCCACTATTAATTCTAAAAGTCGCACTCCCATTATTATCATTAATAACGACGCTATAGAAAGGGTCGCTTTTACAATTAATGGTTTTGATGCCACTAGTGCCGTTAAAGGTCACAGTTGAAGTCCCAGATATAAAAGTCCCTGCAGAAGAATCCCAGTTACCAGCCACATTTATATTGCCTCCCCTGGCATTCAAGGTGCCTCCATTAAGGGTCATATTATTGCCGACAGACAGTAACTAGTTGTTTGTAGAGACATCTAAAGTGGCAGTAAGCGCGTTTAGGTTGTTCAATATTGATAAATTACTTTGGCATGAATATGTAGCCGTGCTAACCCCAAAAGGATCGATTCCATTTCTTAAGCTCTCAATTTGGACTAGCGTGAGAGCGCGGCTATAATATCTAACTTCATCAATCGTTCCTTGAACCTTATTCATCGTCCCCGCAACGTGTCCGCCACCAATCGTGGGATTCGTTGTGACTGCCCCGACTGAGTTGCTGTTTGTAGCACTGGCCTTTGACACCCCATCTACATAGAGGTTCCAAGAATTGCCGCTTCTAACCATACTTATATGAAGCCATTGGCCCGTTGGTGGGACATACGAACTTTGTACTAAAATATTCCAGGATGAGACACTCGAAGCTAGAAAATTAAGCGTATTATTGCTTTCAAGATATAAAATATAGCCCGTTTGATCAACCGTACTTCTTCGATCAAGGATTAATTGATAGCCAACATTGTTAGCCGTGAAATTCACCCATAAATCAATCGTGAAGTCGTTACTGCCTGGATCATAGTATGTCTGGCTCGGGACCGTAATAATATCATTTGTCCCGTCGAAAGACCGTCCGTTGCCAAAGATACCCGTCGTGACATTCGTCGTTCTAGCAGATGTCGCCGTATTATTGTTTATAGAGGAGTCTGCCACAGATGCTGTCCCGGTTGTTTCGTTCATGCTCCAATAGGCAACCAAGTCACCAGTCGGTTTTTGGATATTCATATTATAAAAAGGTTGCCCGCCTGTTTTGATGGCCGGGGTGCCAGAGACTGCAGAAAAAACCACCGTCGATGTATTGCAGCTCCAAATAGACCCTGACGAATCCCAATTTCCTGATACAACGATATTTGACGACCCAGCATTTAAAGCACCACCCGTGGTCACAAGATTTAATATATTTATGGTTAATGCATTTGCATTAAAGGTACCGTTGCTTATGGTTAAATCATTAGCGATTGCGAGATTGGCATTGTTTGTGAAGGCATTATTACCTGAGGTTGAGTTTATCTTCAGACTATAGTATGTATTTCCATATATAAGGTTCGTGTAAGAAGTCGATCCTCCATCACCAACATACTCAACCGTACCCGAATCGATATCTTTATTCGTAATCGCTAGGGTTTCTCCGCCCTGAACCTTTAGGGTGCCGTTGTTGGCAAATATATAAGGGATTGTTGGGGTATAGCCATTAGTATAGAGTGTTCCATTATTTGTGAAGGAATAATAGGAAGAAGGCAGGGCGGTCAACATCACGGCCGTTGCTCCGTTACTAATAGCCATCGTCGAGCCAGCCACGTTCGCGCCAAATGTTGAGTATGAAGGGTTATCCACCGAGCAACTTATATTTGTGTAGCCTGCAAACTCTAGCTTGGCGTACAACCTGACTGTAGTCGTGCCCGTTTGTGTATAGGTGAAGACAGTTGGGCTAGCTTGTGTTCCATCAACCATCTTAATGGTAAAGTTACTTGTACCCGCGGGGTCACCAACGGTCGTATATGTGGAAGAACCGTTGTTTGTAACGGTCACGTTTTTATGAACGGTAATGACCGTATTATTAGTAGAGATAAGGCTCGTTGTATACCCGTACGGGTTGTTCGATGTTTGGTTAAATAAAAGGTCGTTTGAAACAGTAAAGTTATTAACTAGGTATATTGTTAAATACCCGTACCAGCCTTGTACGTCTGTATTAAATTTTAGATTGTAGAAAGTCGTAGTGTTGTTCGGGCTGAAGGTTAGAGTCTTAGCCCCATAAGCATAAGTGTCGAATACAAATAGACCACCCGTAGCGGTGAAGGTCCCGTTATCTGTGAAATCACCAGATTGATTCCAGGTCCCGGCGGTTTGCCGAACAACACCAAGGGCGTTATTGATAAACAGACTGTTATTGTCAAAGATACCAGAACCCGAGTCGAAAGTGCCATTATTAATTATGGAGTAATAAGAAGAAACAACATTGCCCATTACCACTGTTCCGCCATTATCGGTTGTAAGGGTCGAGCCAGCCACGTTCGCGCCAAATGTTGAGTATGAAGGGTTATCCACCGAGCAACTTATATTTGTGTAGCCTGCAAACTCTAGCTTGGCGTACAACCTGACTGTAGTCGTGCCCGTTTGTGTATAGGTGAAGACAGTTGGGCTAGCTTGTGTTCCATCAACCATCTTAATGGTAAAGTTACTTGTACCCGCGGGGTCACCAACGGTCGTATATGTGGAAGAACCGTTGTTTGTAACGGTCACGTTTTTATGAACGGTAATGACCGTATTATTAGTAGAGATAAGGCTCGTTGTATACCCGTACGGGTTGTTCGATGTTTGGTTAAATAAAAGGTCGTTTGAAACAGTAAAGTTATTAACTAGGTATATTGTTAAATACCCGTACCAGCCTTGTACGTCTGTATTAAATTTTAGATTGTAGAAAGTCGTAGTGTTGTTCGGGCTGAAGGTTAGAGTCTTAGCCCCATAAGCATAAGTGTCGAATACAAATAGACCACCCGTAGCGGTGAAGGTCCCGTTATCTGTGAAATCACCAGATTGATTCCAGGTCCCGGCGGTTGGTACGACAATGCCAGTAACAGAATTAATAAAAGCCCCATTAATATCAGAGATGCCGCTACCGAGACTAAAGGTGTCATTATTAGTAAAGGCCCCGTTATTAGTAAAGGTCCCTGTTCCGGTAACAACCGTCCCATTATTGGTAAGTGCCCCGTTATTAGTAAAGTTGTTTGATCCGGTCTCAAGCGTACCGTTGTTGGTGATGGAATAATAATTAGACGTTACTGCAGATCCGACCTTTAGCGTCCCCCCGTTGTTAATTGTCATGGTTGAATTGGCATTATTAAGACCAAATGCTGGAATGCTCGAATTATAACTCTGACTTACGGTTACATACCCCGCGATCTGTAATTTGCTGTAAAAATATACCATTGGCCCATATTGACCGGTCTCTGAAACGGTTAATGTCTTTGGATTGGCTTGAGTGCCACCAGTCATTTTGACGGTGAAGTTCTGACTGGAAGATGGATCTCCAACCAAGGTCTGCCAGTTTGTAGAACTACCACTATTTGTCACTAAGACATTTCCAGCCACGGTAACCAAACAGTCATTGGCTGGGCATCTGACCCAGCTCGAATAACCACTTGTTGTTGTACTTAAGAAAAAGAGGTCGTTATTAACATTAAAACTATTTACAAAGTTAACTGCGCCATTTGCTATGTTTACGCTAATTGTTAGGTTATAGAAGCTTGTTGTCCCATCCGCCTTGGTTGTTAATGTAACGGTTGCACCAGAATCAACCGTAAAAACTCCGGCTGCCATATTGAAAGTGCCGTTATCAGTAAAATTCCCAGATTGTAGCCAATTGCCGCCACTAGATTGTACGGTGCCTGTTGCTCCATTGATAAATGAGCCGTTATTATCAAAGGTGTTTGCACCTGGGTTGAAAGTTCCGTTATTTGTAAATGAATAATAGCTAGATGGTAAATTTGTTGCTAAATTTGCCGTTCCTCCGTTTGCAATAGTGAGTATTGAGTTTGCATTATTTACCCCAAAAGCTGGAGCATTGGAGGTATAAGAATAGTTTATGTTTGTGTAGCCAGCAAGCTCTAATCTGGCATACATTCTAACGTCGACATAGTTTGTTCCTGTTTGAGAAAGAGTAAATGTTGTTGGGCTACCCGAAGTGCCTCCTGTCATTCTGATTGTAAGGTTTTGGGCTGGGCCAGGATTCCCCACCCATGTTTGATCATTAGAGCCAGTTCCATCCTTTGTGACTGTGACGTTTCCCGCCGAAGTAATAACACAATTGTTTGCTGGACAAGAAACGTATCCTCCACTACCGTTAGCCATAGCCGTCGAATTAAATGATAGATTGCCATTAACATTAAAGTTATTAACCAAGTTAAGGCTTCCCGCAATGACATTAACATTGAAGTCATTAAAACTCGTTGTTCCGTCAGCTTTGGCTGTAAAAGAGATTGTTCCTGCGGAGTCAACGGTAAAAGCGCCCGCAGTAAGGTTAAACGTACCTGAATCAGTGAAGGTGCTTGATTGATACCAGTTTGACCCCGATGAAGACAGAACAGTCCCTGTTGAACCATTAGTAAAAATACTATTATTGTCAAAGCTGATAGTCCCAATATTAAAAGTCCCATTATTAGTAAATGAATAATAGCTAGATGGTAAATTTGTTGCTAAATTTGCCGTTCCTCCGTTTGCAATAGTGAGTATTGAGTTTGCATTATTTACCCCAAAAGCTGGAGCATTGGAGGTATAAGAATAGTTTATGTTTGTGTAGCCAGCAAGCTCTAATCTGGCATACATTCTAACGTCGACATAGTTTGTTCCTGTTTGAGAAAGAGTAAATGTTGTTGGGCTACCCGAAGTGCCTCCTGTCATTCTGATTGTAAGGTTTTGGGCTGGGCCAGGATTCCCCACCCATGTTTGATCATTAGAGCCAGTTCCATCCTTTGTGACTGTGACGTTTCCCGCCGAAGTAATAACACAATTGTTTGCTGGACAAGAAACGTATCCTCCACTACCGTTAGCCATAGCCGTCGAATTAAATGATAGATTGCCATTAACATTAAAGTTATTAACCAAGTTAAGGCTTCCCGCAATGACATTAACATTGAAGTCATTAAAACTCGTTGTTCCGTCAGCCTTGGCCGTAAAAGAGATTGTTCCTGCGGAGTCAACGGTAAAAGTACCCGTCGTCAGGTTAAACGTACCAGAGTCAGTGAAGGTGCTTGATTGATACCAGGCGGTAATACTGCCGCTTGCAACACCAGCCGCATTATTTGTAAAGGATCCGTTATTGTCCCAAATCAAACTGCTGCTTAGAACAATTAGTTTGTTATTAATAAATGTTCCGGTGAAAATAAAGGTTCCTGTCCCCGGATCGAAGGTGTAATTATTTGTCAGAGTAGTCGCTACAATGTCATAACTATTCGTAATAATTGTTCCATTATTCACCCAGGTAACGCCAGCAATCGTATTGTCACTTGTCAATGTGACTACGACTCCACTATCTACAGTATAAGTACTGCTTAATGATCCTCCCGTTTGGTCTGCGCTTATGTTCCCCTTAAAATTAATAGTCGAAGCCATACTCCCACCAGTATGAGAATATGTTTTATTATTTCCAGTCAGATTGAAGGTGATGCTTGTTACTCCACCGCTATTTACGTAAAAATTCCCACCTACGTTGACTGTGTATGGACCCGTAAGTGAGTAGTAGGTATTATTGATGGTAACATCGTTTGTGACGTCAAAATTACTTTGCAGCGTCGCATAGCCGTCGTTCTTGCTGTAAAGAAAGTTATAGAAAGTCGCTCCACCAGGATTAAAATTATTATAATATCTGTCATCTATAATAAAGTCCCCAGCAGTTGCTACAAATGACCCCTGGTTAAGGAACGCGGCTGATTGATACCATTTCCCCCCCGATTGATTGACTGCCCCTGTTGAGCTGCTTGTAAAAGTACCATTGCTGTCAAAATTGCCAGTGCTAAGATTGAAAGTCCCATTATTTTGCCAGACGGCGCTACCGCTAACTCCTGTTAACAAAGTAAGGCTTTTCGTGCTATTGATTGTCACTGTTTGTCCGCCCAAAGAAGCTCCAGTTTGGGAGAAATTCATATTTCCGTCAATGACAAGTGGGGCGCTAAGGTCACCGCCGGTATGGGTAATTGTTTTGTTGTTGCCGAGAAAGGTAAAGGTCATACCATATAGGCCCCCCTGAGCATGACTAAAATTGCCATAGATCGTAATGGGGTAGACGCCAGTAGTGCATTGTAAGCTTTGATAACCACCCCAACCAATATTAAAATTGGCATCCCCTAAAACAGTAAAAGCACTTTGGAGGGTAACAATCCCATCCCAATGGTAATCATTGAAATTGCTAAAACTAATTCCCCCAGGATTAAAGTTTCCACCAGCATTCCCATCTAGAGTAAAGGTTCCACTAAAAATATTCGTCGTCCCCAGATTAGCAAAACCGCGCGCCGACTGAAACCAATTACTCGTTGGGGCGTTTATGGTCGCTCCCAAATTATTTGTAAGCGCGCCGTTAAAATCCCAGGCCCCACTTCCCCCAGTCATAACCCCAGCATTAGTAATTGCGGTTGTGCTTGAGGAAGTAAAGGCCCCACTTGATAGAATAATTGTGCCACTGTTTGACAAAGTACCACCAACAACAAGATCATACGCATTTAAAGTTAAGGATTTATTTAAATTCACGGTTAGATCATTAACATTTATCGCCGAACCAGCTGTGTAGGTGCCATTCATGGTCAGGTGAGCAAAGAAAATTGGTGAATGAGTGATTGTTTTACCTATTCCACTTAAGGTTAGTATCATTGGACCATTACTATAACCAAAACGTCCGTCTGTTTGATTGAAGCTACCGCCAACATTAAAAGCTTTATACGTAAATGAATTGTCTACCGCCCCGCCTGTCTGATAATAATCCCCAGATATTGTTATTGGACCATAGGCATATATTGTGCCTCCGTTCAAAGTCAAACTGCCAGCGACGTTTCCGGCAATGTCATCTATTCTTACAATCCCGCCGTTAATCGTGACATCATCACTCGAGGTTGGGACAACGTCGTCAGACCAGTTTGCCGGAGTGCCCCAAGCATAATCGCCGCCGCCGCCATCCCAGGTCTTCCCCGCAGCAAATGACTTATTTACAAACATACAGTTAGAGATTACAGCTGCTGCAAGGACGAAAAGGAAAACAAAGCAAAAGTGGATAACGCCCCGATACAAAGCTTTACCTTCGGTCTTTCCTCTCCTTCCCTTTTTGAGAAAGAGAGCCTTAATTGGCTGAAAATGATTCTTAATAGCTATCTCCGTTTTTACTATTTTGTTGTTTTTCTTTCTATTTTTATTCCTGTTTTTGTATCTATTTATGTTTTTCTTTTATCCTACTGGCAATAATACTGTGACTTTGGTTCCTTGGTTTTCTTGTGACTTGATGGCGATATCGCCGCCCATATAGTTAGCTACTAATTTTGCAATAAATAGATTCGTCCCCATCCCTTGATAGTTAAACTGCATCAAATCCGTCGTATGAGAAAACGGCTGGAAAAGCATTTTTTGTCCTTCTTCAGAAATACCAATTCCTGTGTCTTCGATTGATATTTCCACATCTTTCCCGCCATTGTGGGCAGAGATATCGATCTGACCGCTATCTTTATTAAACTTGGCAGCATTGTCTATCAGGCTGGATAGGATAAAGAATAATTTTTGTTTATCAGCAGAGACACCAATGTTTTTTTCTGGCAAATTTACTTTTATTCCTTTGGCCGCAATCTCTGATTCTTCTGCTTTAAGGCTTTGGCTGATAAGTGTGCTGGTATCGAGTTTCTGATTTCGCAAACCGGCTTTGCCTGCCTCAATGCTGGATAGGAAAGCAAATTTAGCTATCATCGATTTCATGTCAGCAATTCCTTTTTGAATCTCTTTGACAGCTGTTTTATCTTTTACTTCGCTAATTTCGCCTTCGAGAATATTTACTTCCTTCTCCAAATCATTAGCGACTTCTGTTATAAAACGATTTCTAGCTTCATCCACAGCGACTTGTTGGGCAATCAATAAATCAAATTTTGTTTTATTGGCTTTCTGCGTTTCTCGCTTTCGAAGCGCAGTGAAAAGAACGACTCCCAATATTACAAAGAAAGTACCCTGGATAAGGTAATTAACTACATTAATGTTAATACTAGCAACCGTCTCAAATAAGAAATTGGCTATTACCACCGTTAAAGCGACAAAGATGATCGGCAAGATCAGTAAAGGCGAGGTATATATTCTAATTTTTTCTTGTTTAACCTCTGGCATGTTGATTGATTTCAAATAACTATTTTTGTCCACCTCGCCAAAGATATACTCAACCTTATTCGCTATCGCCTGGACTGAGCCTCGCAGCAATACTGCCGTCGCGGCCGTAACTTTATTTATCGTAAGGTAGAGGTCTACTCCTGAGTTAATAATCGTCATTGGCGTTCTAAGATAATGCGAGGATAATACCATAAAACTTTCCTTCTGGGTTGCTATGTTTTTTTCAAAGTCTAGTAATTTAACAAGTTTTTGAGCGTTGAAGGCCTCATTCTTGGCTTGTGCACCCAACCGCCAGATTAATATACCTAACAGGATAAAGAGTAAATACGGGAAGAAGTAGGCCACTGGTGGAGGAGTACTAGCTATAAACTGTTCCGCTCGATCAAAGACATTTGCCAAAATTGCACCAAAATCCTCAAGAAGAAGCTTGAAATCTTGAACTACTAGAGCAAAAAAACCGAGTTCTACTTCTTTCTTTTCTGGTTCAGTAAAGTTACTAACACCCAGAACTTTAACGCTTGCAGAAAGGTCGTGTTGGGTCACAAAATCTTTTCCTTGAGTAGTTTCAGCCCCAATAACGATCGAACAATAAGCGACTCCGTCCTCGATATAGCAATTATCTGCGTTGACTGATTCGTTGTTGTCGAGAACATCTTCGATTTTGTAGCCTTTGTTGGGAGTAACGGTGAAATTATATCTTTGTCCGTCTTCTATCCCTGTTTCTTGAGATTCTGGGGTGATGGTTCCGTTCTCTAATACTTGAGTAGTCACATTTGCATACTTAACAACAATCGCCTGAATAGTGTGGTTGGCATGGATGTTGTAGAAAGTATATGTGTTGACTGGTCCAACAGAGACCCCATCAACTAGAACATCTTTAACTCTTGAATTAGGAGAGAGAGCTAGGTTTAAGGTTATCATCCCTCCATCAATAGAGTAGAAGCTCTGCCATGATTGCCAAGAAGCAACCTCGCCGTATGGCGTTCCGGTGCCGATAACCCTATCTGGCAAGAGGTAACTGACTGAAGCGGCCAGAGAATGATAAACAGTTGGAGGGACTACTGGAGGAACAACTGGGGGAATAATAGGAGGAACGACTGGACCATCGTTTGATGCAAAAGTGGCTGAAATCGTATGGTTGGAATCTACATTAGTGAATCCATAAGAACTAGCTGCACCGATAGAGACTCCATCAACAAGAACGTCCGAGATGTGATAACCAGATGAAGGTGAGATATTAAATGTGAGATTATCTCCTAGAGTAACGGTATTTTCGCCAGAAGGTATTATTGAGCCATTCGCACCTGCTGTCCCTACAATCGTGTAGGTAGGCGCAACATAGTTTGGGTTGTAAAACCATAGCTCTTCTCCGTTAATTTCATCATCGTGAAAATAATAAAGTACGTCCTCCATTAAGCTGAAGTGATTTCCAGAACCAATTATTCCGTCTTGTTCTGTTCCCTCGGCTGTACCGTCTGATGTCCAGAGACTTATTGTGCCCTCGCCATCGCTCACGCGAAAATAAAGCACATTTCCAGCATTTTCAAAATCCAAAATTCCTCCCATACCTGGTAATATTTCTTTTACCATGTATGTACCGCCAACAGTTCCATCACTTCTCCATAATTCCCGACCATGAGACCCATCGTCAGCTGTAAAATATAAAATCCCATTCATTTCAATAAAGTCATTGGGATGAGAACCGTCTGAGCCAGGGTTTATGTCCAAAACCATTACTAACCCCCCCACAGCGCCATTCATCGCCCATAACTCATAACCATTGAGAGCATCCCATCCTGAACCAAATATATAATCACCAGCAACTTTTAAAGCGCTGAAGTTAGAGCTTTCAAACAAGAAGGTGGTATCGTTGCCGTCCGTCTTATAATTCGCTTTGTATCCCATCCCATCTTGCACTTCAAAATACACTTCATTTTTAAAAGCTATGAAACTGTTAATCTCATATGTGTCATCAAAATGTTCTACTACTCTGGTCCCCGCGGGGCTACCGTCGCTAATCCAAAGATCACAACCCCCACCAGAGCAGGTGGTGTAAAATAAATTATCACCAAACACTATGCTATATCCGACATCCTCAAGTTCCTTTACAAGTACGGTTCCGCTCGAAGTCCCATCAGACTTCCATAGACTAGCATCCCCTCCAAGGCCTTTGCTCACTGTCATAAACATAATATTGTTTCCAATGTGAAGGTTCCAAATAATAGTCAATTCTTCTGGGTGAAAAGGGTCTACTGGATAAAAGTCTTCAACCAAATGTGTACCTCCAACTGTCCCATCTGAAGTCCACAACTCCTGTCCTCCCATGTAATTAGCGGTAAAATAAAGCTTATCTTCAAAACTAACTAGCCTGCTAATATTATGTAGACCAGCAGACAAACTGTAGGTTCCTGAATCAGTCCCGTCCGAGCACCAAAGCGTATTTGATTCCTCAGATTCGGCAGAGCTAAAAAACAACTTTTCCCCAATAACAGTAATAGGGGAGCCGCCTACAAAATAACTCTCCCAGCTTCCATCAATATTTTTTACTATACAAGGGCCAGTTCCCGAGCAATAAAAAGGCTGAATCGTATGTGAAGACAAAACATTTGTGAATTGATAAGTAACAGTTGCGGTGGTTTTTACACCGTCAATAAGAAGATAAGCTAGATAGTACCCTGGGTTTGTGGTGATTGTGTATTCTAAGCTATTACCCCCCTCGGTTATCTCCAACCTACCCACTGGAGTGATAGTGCCCCCTGTTCCAGTTACGGAAGTAATTGTATGCTTAAGCGAAAACCAATAAGTGTTATTCCCAGAATCAATGCTATTGGTTGGATTAATATATTGCTCGCTTAAATTATTATTGTCTTTTATATCCAAATAATCGACCATGATTGTACCTTCGGGATCAATATATGACTGTGTATCCGTATTGCTACTTCGTAATAGTATCTGATAGCTTGAGTCGCCTTTTACAAACAATTCGCCTTGGATGGTTGTTGTTTTGTTGGCTTCAAAAATCAAAGTTTTGTCTGAAATAATAGGAGGATCTATCTGAGCAAATTGGACTTCAGAAGCGTCGCCCACGGACTGCTCATATCCGCCAACAATATATACATACCCGTTCCAGACCGCCCCCCAATGCTCAATCAATGGTTTCGAAATTTTGGCATCTAATTCTTGCCAAATATTAATGTCATGATTTGCATTTATGGTTGTATAGTAAACATTGCTTATATAATTTTCATTGTCATCTTGCCCACCAATCAAATAAACTTTATTATTATCTGCTGCCACTGTCGAATAGGATATCGGGAATGGTAGCAATCTGGCTGAGGCTGACCAGGCTCCTAAGCTTCCATCCAAATTTATTTCAGCAAATTGGGTGTCAGAATAATCCCCAACCCCATATCCACCAACGATGTAAAGATAATTATCATAGACGAAGGATACTAGTTCTTCTCGACCACCTACAAACGAATTTCCTGAGATAGTAAAAATTCCAACAGAGCCATCAGCAGGATCAAGGGTAGCATATTCAGTTATGTTTGTATCCGCTGCCCCGTCTTGCCCGCCAATTACATACAAAAATCCGTTATAGGCTAAGGAAGCTTGATACCTGCGAGAGGAACTAAGTTCGTTGGTTGCGATAGTCCAAGTTCCGATTGAGCCATCTGAATTAATCTTTGCATATTCAACATCGCTATAATCATTATTGTTATCAAAGCCGCCTACTACATACAAATACCCGTTATAAACTGCTGATGAATGGTACGCCCTTGCTTTATTCAATAGGTTGGGGCTTATGGTCCAATCGCCAACTGTTCCATCGTTATTTATCTTTGTATAACGGACAACATCTAAATAGACACCTCCAGAAACATACCCACCCAGAACATAGATATAACCGTTATATATTTCAATCGTGTGGCCTTCGATACCAATATCGAGAGACGTTGTGTTGCTAAAATCTCCTAAAACTTTTTGACGATTATCTACTTTAAAATTATTAAATGTTGTTGAGCCATTAATTTGTTGGCTGCCGATACCAGTAAATTCAATTGATCCATAATTGTGATAGAAACCGACACCTTGGACATTGCTGGGATTATTATTCGTAAAATTCTTAGCTAGCCTCCAAACACCAGATGTGGCAGTCACTATTGATGTTGCGTCGTTCGTAAAATTACCTCGAAAATCCCAGTTGCCGGTAGACCCGCTCAGCTGAGCCCCGGCTTGATTAGTAAAATTTCCTATAACTGTTAGCGCTTTTACGAAAAGGAAGCTGGCCGTATTGATATCGACATCTTGACTGAATGTTGCGATATTGGTTGATGTCAAATAACTGCCGTTAATGACTGTCGTACTTCCATTCACGGTAATGTTTGCGGCAGTAACAAACCCGTATTCGAATTGACCATTTCCATATTTATCAACTACCAAAGATCCACCGATATTTAAGTTTTCGCCAATATATGCTTGCCCATGTATATCAGCCAATCCCCCTGTGACAATCGAGTGGTATGTTTGAATATACAAACGCGTACCGGTCAAGCTCCCTGTGATATTTAGATTTCCAGGGTATATAGAGGAGTCTCCATTAACGTCACCATTTAATACAACATTGCCACCGATTGTGACATCGCCCCTATTTTGTCCAGCTATACCAGTATCGATAAATCCTTTTTCAGAAGTAAGGTTGCCATCAATGTCTATGCTTCCATGTATATATAATTCCCCATTATTTATTGAGACATTACCGCCAACTTGCAATGAAACGCTATGAATATCGCTTTCCGTGTACAGGTCTTCGGTAATAATCAGGTTATTCCCTGCAAATACTGAGCCCGTTGCATCTAATGAGCCATTTATTGTTAAGTTCCCAATGTCGGCGTTGATAAACTCTCTGTTTTCAAAATCAGCATTTATGGTTATATCACCAATATCGGTCATAATAGTTCCACTATTAACAGTTTTCCCACCGATAACTATACTGCCAGTGCTGCTATACAAGACACCGTTATTGCCTATTATTAATAGTCCACCAATATTTATATCATTTGCTAGAACGATAAACCCATTAGTTACGACATAGCCATTAACTGTTAGAGTATGACAATTGATGCCTGACCCTGGCCCTAATGGTAAAGTGATACCATTATCAACAAACAAATTAGCTACGACACGGATATTTTCATTAACAGTTATGACTCCCGTGTACCCAACACTACTCCCGGTATATGTTTGATAAAAGGAAAGTAAATTAACATTCACCGGAACATCTATTGTCACATCTTTTAAGCCCGTGTTATCAAATATTGCTGCATCCTCCACTCCTGGTGTGTCCAGAGCAGTTGCTCCATTAACTAACCAATTTTCGGGCTCTGACCAATTGTTGGTGATCCCAAGACCAGACCAGTAATAGATATCGCCTTGAGCAAATAAAGCCGTTACGTTTATGCCCCCTTGAATATTTAAATCAGTCCTCGAGGGGGTCATTACCCCATCGCTCCAGCCAAGAAAATAATAACCGTTTATAACATCTGGTTCTGCTGTGACCTGAGTTCCGTCCGCGCCATAATTAACTGTTTGCGGAGTTGTGCCGTGAAGGTGACTATTCGGCCCAGCTGTATAAGTCAGGGTGTAAACATTATTATCAAATTGAGCTGTAACAAATATATCGTTCTGAACGTTTAAATCACTCCTAGTGGCAGTCAGAACCCCGTCGCTCCAAGTTTGAAAATGATAACCAGTATTTGGGACCGCCGTAACTACCGAACCATCTGCACCTTGTTCAACTAATTGGTAAGTAGTCCCTGTAATTGAGCCATTAGCGCCAGCCGTATAGGACAAACCAAAAGTCACACTCGGTATAAAGGTTGGGTAACCATTTGCATGAGCATACCAAATGTTGACAAAGTCCCAGGAAGTAAATGGAAGCCTTGTACTAACGTCAGTACCTTTAAAATAGTTGGTACTACCTTCTAAAATTGGTTGATCGCTCCCACTTCTCCCGTCACCAATACCAGGGGAATTGTTGATAGCAAAATTAGCTGTTACCGTCAGATCTGACCATACCCCATAGTCTATTCTTGCGGCTGTGGTTACCCCATCACTCCAGGCTATAAACATAAAACCAGGGTTAGGTATGGCAATTACTTCTGCTCCATCTGAGCCCTCGTTGGCTAGTTGAGGATTGTCACCTTGAATACTACCATTTGCTCCTGCTAGATAATTTAAGGTGTAGGTTGTGGAAGGATTGACCTCAAAAGTAGCGGTGACTGTCATGTCGGTTTGAATGTCTAGGTCATTTCTCTCTGCAGTAAGGACCCCATCACTCCAACTAACAAATTGATAACCAGCAGCTGGAACTGCTGTGACCTTTAACCCGTCTGCACCTTGGTAAACGGCTTGAGAAGTCACCCCAGAGATGCTCCCATTCCCAGCAGAACTATAGGTTAAGGTTCGGGATAACAACGGGTCAATCGCAAAAACTGCCGTTACGTTTATATTTGTAATAACATTTAAATCAGTCCTCGTAGCGGTAAGGACTCCATCGCTCCACCGAACAAACAGATAACCAACATCAGGGATAGCCGTCACCCCTGAACCATTTGAACCCTGAATAATTATTTGGGGTATAGTTCCGCTAATATTGCCATTTGTTCCTGGTGTGTAATTTAAGACATAAGCAGTTATTTGGCTGCCGTACCAATAATTATTAGCCGTACTATAATTAAAGTCGCTTCCAAAACCTATTAATCCACCAACCCGGCCTGCATTTTCGCCTACAGTAATATTCCCCGCACTAAAGCAATTTGAAACTCCATAATCTCCCGACCAAGGAGCGGTATCTAGCCCAATCAATCCCCCCGTATAAGAATATCCAAATGAGCCTGCTACGTTTGTCACGTCACCAGACGAGTATGAGTTTCTAACCACTCCCTCGTTTGAGCCGATTAAGCCTCCAACAGTTGGGCTATAGTTCAAATTGTATATACTGCCTACATTGCCCCAAGAATATGTATCAGAAATATAACTGCCGTCTACAGCATATCCGACTAGCCCGCCAATGTTGTATTTACCAGAGACATCACCCTCAGCATATGATTGTGTAATCGTTCCTCTGTTTCCACCAACCAGTCCGCCAGCATTGGTTGCCGAGACATTCCCCGTCGCATATGAAGTAGTAATAACTGTTGATCCGTTGCTTTCACCGACTAAACCTCCAGCCGTCCCAGAAAACCAATTAAACCCAGCAAAAGCGTCACTACCAGTAATATTGACGCTTGAGGAACTGTTCGACATTGTTGAATTGCTCAACCTACCGGCTATTCCACCATAGGCAGAATACGCCGCTGTTCCATAATATTCAAAACCGAGAGCAACAACTGGGGTTTGAACAAATTGACTCTTGGGGATAACCATTTCGCAAGTCGCATGGTTATATCCCACTTTACTCGTCAGCCCAAAGCCACATACCCCATAAGTATTATCCATGGCACTGATTACAAATCTTTTGTTTCCAACGGTTACGGCAAACCAATCTTTATTGTAATCATTGGTATTATCAACAGTGACGTCTGCCGTAATATAGAGATTAGTGCTATCATCTGAGAAATACAAATATACATTCCCCCATGGATGGCCCGTAGAGGGCATAAGATAGGTGGTATATGAAGGTGTAGAGCCATCAGTTTCGCCAATATTTCCATCAGGAATAATCGTTTTTACGTTTGATCCTAAAGTATAGCTAACCGTCCCATTTTCCGGAAATTGCATCGGTACACCACGACCGTATTCATTGGCCGTCAATTTTAGGGTAGCCCTAGAAGCGCCTTGGGGCAAAAACCAGGTAATATTAATAGGCTTATTGTGGGAAACGACTACATTATTATCAATCTTTAAAATATCTTCGAGAACGCTTTGTGTGGTTCCGGAGTAAATAGCCGAGACAGGAGCGAGGTCTACTCCACCGACGCTTAATATCGCTGCATCTATCCCAGCAAATTCATAACGACCATTTTGATTTATCCTCAATGTAAATGAGCCATCAATATTACTGAATATAAAGTTCTTCGTCGTATAATCTACGGCAAATCCCTGATCATAAACTTCTGTAAAAACACCATTGGCTAGCCTCTCAATGTGAAAGCTCCCAGCTTCAACTGGTGTAATGCTCCCGCTCGTGTGGACGTTTGTGATTGTTGAATTAGCCGTGATCCATCCCGCCAAAACACCGTTTAGCCCCCCAACGGCTTTGATAGTGGCATTCCCAATGGTCAGATTTTTAATTTCTCCCCCATCCACATACCCAAATAAGCCGGTCATCCCGATAGGGTTTGTTCCTCCGTCTATATAGAGGTTATTAATGGAGTATCCTTTTCCATCGAATATCCCCCCACTAAGGCCCAAGGGCACAAACCCTTGGTAGTAACCCGGAATTGGGTCACCATTTTCAGGATCTTTATCTATCCAATTCCAAAGTTGAGTATCGGATGCATCTATGTTTTTAATGAGCTCAAAATTTTGATTTATGTATGGATGCTGATTATACTGGTCCGTAATCCCGATTGATTGAAGCTGCGAAACAGTAGACACCTGGTAGGGGGCGCTAACACTGCCATTGCCTCCCGCAAATGTTTCTAGAAATCTAGCCGTTATTACACCAGAATTTGCAGGATTAGTTGCAGGGACTGCTGTCCCATCCACTGTGAAATAGTTTTGAGTTGCTCCATTTAATGTATAGCCTGCTTTCGCTGTAAGGGTAATAGTCGCGATATATGGTGTGCCAGTTGTAAATTTCCCGCTTGGCGGTAATGGCGACCAGGTAACCAAGCCTGTAAATTGATCAGTCTCGGTAATTGTTGACGTTGGAGTTCCCCCAATTGCTGGGATCCCAACACCATCGATCCATGTATATGCGACTATTGACGGGAATACTGCTGTAACAACACCCGATTGAGGATTATTTGTTGAAGTAGCTCCAGAAAGAGAGAAATAATTCTGGGTCACATTGTCTAATGAATAACCTTGCTCAGGTGTAAGTGTAATTGTGGCCGTGTATTCCCATCCTGCATAAAACGTCCCTTCAAGTGGACCATTAGTAGTCGACCATGCCACAGTTCCAGTATATTCCGGCGTTGGTGTGATAGCCGAAACCGGTGTTGCTCCGACTGATGGCGCCGTTACTCCTTGAATGTCAGTCAATGAAATATCAGGGGGTGAGGCCGCAAAGGCTTTATTGGCTGACACTAATCCGACTGTTAGGGAAATAATAAGGACAAAAAAAGAGACAATACAAAGTCGTATAAGTCCCTCATACAAGGATTTACTTTCGGCCGTTTTCTTCCTTCCATTCTTTAGAAAGAGGAGTCTAGTTGGCTTAAGAAATTTTTTAATCATCGTTCCTGTTTTACGTTTCCTAAAAATCTATATTTAGCCTTATACCTCCTTTCCATAATGCAAAAGAGGTTAAACGATCGGCTTAATACAATTTCTAAGCGTTAGCTTTTGGTTTCCACCCATTGTCTTTTTGTCTAGCTTTTGTTTTGGTTTGATCTTTTTGTTTTTGCGAAATTTTTCTTTTTGTCTTTGTCCAACCGTTGTTATTTTGACAACCGTTGGCTCCTTTTCTATCTGATATAACCACAAATAAAAAAGGACAGCTTAAATTACAATAAGCTCCCTCGTCTGGGATTTACTTCCTTCTGCCGGTAGTTCCCTTCCTTTTTCAAGAAAGAAACTGCTTACTAGCATAATAAGGTTGTGAATCATTCCCCTCGCTTTTGTTTCTATATCGAACAGCTTAAGAATAATATTTAGCCATCTGATTGTCAAGAATTTACTGCCTCAATTTTATATAATTATTTACGGTTTCATTTTTCTATCAGTCACCATTATTACGATGTTTTTCTTGAAAAATCCATCCATCTAAACTATATTATTCTTAGTACCACAGTCCTCATTTCCTCTAGAGGGGAGGAAGTTTGACGCCAGGATATAGGTTCGGCCGTCTCGGTGCTCGGGATTCTCTGCCTAAGGGTAGAAGAAAACCAAGAGGAGGTTGCGTAGATCAACCAACCAGGTTCTGGGTGGAAGTCATTCCGCCCAATCGGGGGAATCGTGAGCATAAGGCGAAAGAGAACTGACGGCTGACGTCAAGACTACCGAAAGGAGCCCGCTATGGTTCTGTCCCGGAGACGTAAGTTCCCGAGCAAACCCAAGCGGGAGGGGGTGATCTAACAAACGATCCCTTTGACCGGGGATTGTGACCGGGTGTCATATGCAATCGACATTCGTGGGGGCTAACCCCCCTCAAACTATCCGCACAAAAGCACAAAGGAGCGGATGGAGAAATCGCATTTATCACCCCTAGGGTAGAAAGTCACGGCCGGTGTTGCATCATAGAAAATGCGGCACCGGCCGCATTCTTTTATATGTTTTCGTAATTATTCTAGTTCGCTTAAAATTTCTTCGATTATCTCTGGCTCATCCCACTGAATCTTCTTGTTTCCACCCATATTTCTAAATTTTTCATGACCCATACCGGTGATAACAACCGTATCTCCGGCTGTTGCTATCTCTAAGGCTTTTTTGATCGCTTCGCGTCGATCTAAGATTATTTCTATACCTTTTTTCCGAACTGTAAATGCACCCTCTGCGATTGAGTCGACTATTAATGCGGGATTTTCACTATAAGATTCTTCGTCTGTTATAATGACTTCATCTGTTAATTTGGCTGCAACTGCGCCTAATTTTGGTCTTTTTGTTTTGTCTCGATCTCCCGTTGCTCCAAACACTGAGATTATTCGTCCTGGGGTAATCCTTTTTAACTCACGAAATAGGAGTTCAAATGACTCTGGCGTTACCGCATAATCAACAAATATCTTGATGTCTCTTTTATTTGAGATCTCTTCCATCCGTCCTTTGACCAGCTTCACAGACTCTAATCCTCTTATAATAGTCTCTGGTTCAATCTCAAGCGCTCGACCACACGTATAAGCGGCCAGCATATTATAGATATTAAACTTAGCTGGTAGGGCTGACTTGACTGGGTATTTTTTATCATTCTCAACTATTTCAAATTCACATTTCTCGCCAAAAATCATATTGGTAGCCCAGATCTCACCATTTTCAAGTCCATAAGTATACTTTTTGTCTGCGGAGAAGTTATAAAAATATTTCCATTCCTTGTCGTCGCTGTTTACAATTATTGTTTTTGGAAAGCCCTTTTTCTTTGATTTGGACAGTCCTGAAAAGAGCTTGCCTTTGGCGGCGCGGTAATTTTCCATTGTTTTATGGAAGTTCAGGTGCTCTGGAGAGAGATTGGTGAAGATTGCCAGATCAAAAGCAATTCCCCAAACACGATGCCAGGCTATGCCCTCACTCGCCACCTCCACAACTGCATGAGTACAGCCGGCGTCTACCATTTGTCTCAATAGTTTTTGGAGTTTCCAGCGACCAAGGGTTGTTCTGCTAGTATCGTTTTCGATCCTTTTGCCTGCGATCTCAAAGGCCACCGAGGAGGTCATCCCGGTTTTAAGACCGCTATTTTTTAGAACAGCCGTGACTAAATCAGCGGTGGTTGATTTTCCATTTGTGCCAGTAATTCCAATCATAATCATCTTTTTCCCAGGAAAACCATATTTAATATTGCCTGTTATTGCTAACAGCAAATGGTAATATGGCTGGAAAAATCTAAAAAGTGACTTCGGTATTATTTTTCGTCCAAGGCTCAAAATTGACTCTAATTTCATTTCCTAAATAATCCTTTCCTGACAATGTTTATTAAGGAAAACATTCTATACCAAAGCGGTTCAAAAGTATAGTCAAACGCTCCCAATAAATGAACTGGCTCTCCGCCTAAACTTTTTTTAAACCTGGTTATCCCTGCCCATGGATGTTCTGGATTATCATCAGGTGCTATCCCCCAAAAATCATATACCTGGCAGCCACGTTTTTTTGCCTCGACAATCGCGGCCCACTGTGCAAGGTGATTGGGCATGAACTCCCTTTTGTGATCACTCGAGGCACCATGCAAATAAATCGCTGTTTTACCATAAAAACAGACCATAATAACCGATAATATTTCTTTCTCATACTCAGCGACAAATAGTGAGATGTTTTTTGTTTGTGTAAGGCCCTCTAACAATTTTTCATAATGATCGTAACCAAATGAGGTAAAGCCACGTTCCTTCATGCCGACAGACAAATCGTAAAAAGCTTTTAGATCTTCTCTTTTCTGACTCTGTCGTATCGATATCCCCTTCCGTTCTGCCACCCTAATATTATAACGGCCTTTAGGCTTCATCTCGGCCTGTATTTGACCTTCGTCATTTCTTAAATCCAATAACAAAGTATCCATCGGTGAATATTGTCGTGAGAGGGGTGAGTTTTTTTTGACTTTGCTAAAACCAAGTTTTTTTAATGTCCCATTTGGAACTTTGAAGGGTTCAACTCTCATAAAAACACAATTTTCGCTTCTGGCGATCTCTTTGGCTTTTTTTAGAAATACATGCCAACCCTGAACTGAACATTGGGGTCCCCTTGGAACATACAAGTATGATTTTCCCTTATATAAAGGTAATTTTATTACCAGGCTTTCATCTTCATCACAAGACACAAACCAGGTCTTGTGACCTAATTCGTTATGAAAAGAGGCCCACACTTTGGACTGTAGGAGATTGTTATCAGAATTTGTATAGATATCAATTAGGTCTTTCATGGGCTTTTTTATTGTAGCATAACCTGGTAAAATGAACCCGTGAAAATTTTAGCTATAGAAACAAGTTGTGATGATACCTCGGTTGCAATAATCAAAGACGGCAGAGATGTATTAAGCTCGATCATTTCTTCTCAAATTGATTTGCATGCTTTATATGGTGGTGTAGTGCCCGAAGTCGCAGCTCGAGCCCATATACAAAATATTTTGCCTGTCTTAGATCAAGCCCTGGATGCTGCGAAGTTAAAAATATCAGACGTAGACAGTATTGCCGTGACAAGAGGACCTGGCCTCATCGGCTCCCTGATTGTAGGGGTAAACACCGCTCGGGTTCTGGCGACCATCTACAACAAGCCCCTCATCGCTCTGCACCATACTGAAGGTCATATCTATGCCAACTGGCTAGAAAAAACGAAACCCTTGGCTCCTAAATTTCCTTTGATATGTTTGACCGTCTCGGGGGGACATTCTAATTTGATTTATATGATGGATAACCTTAGTTATCAAATCGTTGGCGAAACTCACGATGATTCTGCTGGGGAAGCTTTTGACAAAGTAGCACGAATGTTAGGACTTTCTTATCCTGGTGGCCCTATTATTTCTAAATGTGCACAAGCGGGAGATGAAGCCGCTTTTGGCTTCCCCCGGGTTGATCTAACCCAAAAGCCTTTTAGAAATGAGGCAGGCTATATGGAAAAGTCACCCGAAAGTCTCGATTTTTCTTTTTCGGGGCTAAAAACAGCCGTTCTAAAAGAAGTTCGAGCCTTGGAGCTATCAGGCTCTTTGTCTGACAATCAGAAAAACGACATTGCCGCCTCCTTTCAACTTTGTTTAAACGAAATATTAGTTCGAAACACTGTTCGTGCAACAAAACGATATAAAGTAAAAACTGTCCTGCTCTCTGGAGGAGTCGCCGCCAATAGTCAGCTTCGGACCATGTTAACTGAGGCCATCGAAAATTTAGTTGATGTTAAGTTTTACTATCCAAAATTAGCTTTTTGTACCGATAACGCCGCCATGATTGGTGCGGCGGCCTATCAGCGTGCCCTATTAGGTGATTTTTCTGATCCCTTAACCTTAATACCAGATTCTGGCTTAAAATTGCTTTCTGCAAGCTAATCCTGTATAAATATAGATATTATGGAAATGTCAAAAGCTTACAATCCAAAAGAACATGAAGATACAATTTATCAATCATGGGAAGATAATGGCTTCTTTAAGCCCCAAATTGATAAATCTAAAAAACCCTACGTGGTCATGATACCACCGCCAAACGTGACTGGTTCTCTTCATATAGGCCACGCCTTGGACAATACGATTCAAGACGTGCTCGTCCGTTACCACCGAATGAAGGGCCTTCCCACCCTTTGGGTCCCAGGGACTGATCATGCTGGGATTGCGACCCAAAACAAAGTGGAACAAAAATTAGCCAAAAGTGGGAAAAGTAAACATGACTTGGGTCGAGAAAAATTTGTTGAGGTGGTTTGGAAATGGAAGGATGAATATCAAGAAAATATAGTTGGTCAACTAAAAAAGCTGGGATCGTCGTGTGACTGGTCTAGGCTTCGGTTCACCATGGATGATGATTATAGCAAAGCCGTCATAGAAGCATTTGTTCATTATTATGATAAAGGTTACCTTTATCGCGGTAATAGGATTATTAACTGGTGCCCAAGATGCCACACCTCTATTTCAGATCTGGAAGTAGAGCACGAGGAGGAAGTTGGTTCACTTTGGCACATCAAATATCAGTTAGTTGATGGGGGGGAGATCACAGTCGCTACGACCAGACCCGAAACGATGCTAGGGGACACCGCCATTGCCGTCAATCCTAAGGATAAGAAATATACTAAGCTTATTGGTAAAATAGCGATTTTACCGCTTGTTAACCGTGAAATTCCAATCGTGGCCGATGATGCCGTTGAGCTGGGCTTTGGGACAGGAGCGGTCAAAATTACTCCTGCTCACGATCCTGTCGACTTTGAAATTAGCGAAAGACATGGTTTAGAAAAGATAATCGTAATAGATGAAGATGGAAAGATGACCAAAGAAGCGGGGGATCAGTTCCTCGGCATGGACCGTTTTGAAGCCAGAGAAGTAGTCTTGGAGCAACTTAGAGAAGGGAATTGGCTAACAAAGACTGAACCCTATCCACATAGTGTTGGACACTGCTCGCGCTGTCATACTGTTGTCGAGCCTCTTTTGTCCCTGCAGTGGTTCCTCTCTATGAAAGACCTAGCCAAACCAGCAATCAAAGCCGTCGAGACAGGCAAAATCAAATTACATCCAGCCAAATGGGATAAAGTTTACCTTGACTGGATGAACAACATTAGAGACTGGTGTGTTTCAAGGCAGCTTTGGTGGGGCCATCAATTGCCAGTTTGGTACTGCGACTGCGGTGAAGTTATTATTTCAAAGAAATGGGCTCTTGAAGATATGCAGAATGTTTCACGTGAAACATTGGATAGAAGTTGTCCAAAGTGTGGTTCTACTAAAATTGTTAGAGACCAAGATGTGCTTGATACTTGGTTTTCCAGTGCTCTCTGGCCCTTCGCAACATTGGGCTGGCCAGAAAAAACTTCTGACCTAGGTTATTATTTTCCTACAAGCTTCCTAACCACAGCACGGGATATACTTTATCTCTGGGTTTCAAGAATGATAATGTCCAGCGCTGAATTTATGAACGAAATTCCTTTCAAAGATGTTTACATCCATGCGACTGTTTTTAATAAGGAAGGTAAAAGGATGTCCAAATCACTTGGAACGGGGATTGACCCGCTAGAGTTGATGGACAAATACGGTACTGATGCGACTCGTTTTGGTCTTTTGTGGCAGACCGCTCAAGGACAAGATATGAAATTTAGCGAAGATGCAGTTTTGAATGGTCAGAGATTCGCCAATAAAATCTGGAACGCCTCTAAGTTTGTGATGATGAACTTAGAGGATTACAAAATTGTTTCACGTGAAACAATTAAGCATGACTTCACAAAAGAAGATCTGGCAATCTTGGCTGAACTAGCTGACACAAAAAATAAAATAGAAAAATATTTTACTAAATATGACTTCCAGCACGCCGTTGAACTGATCTACGAATTTTTCTGGCATAGCTTTTGTGACACTTATATTGAAAATGCCAAAACCAGAATCAGAGAGAACGACAAATCAAAAGTTGCAGCCCAATTTACTTTAAATAAGATATTAGTAGACTCACTAAAGCTATTACATCCTTTTATGCCCTTCGTTACTGAGGTAATCTGGGGAAACTTAGATCAGAAAGATCCACTAATTATTTCTGATTGGCCCAGTTAAGGGCTTATTGAGTTCAAGCTCTTGTTCTGTGAGAGCACTTGGAATCTTTGATAAAACAAGGTTTTTATTGCCATATAATGTTTTTTAGGAACTCTCTATATTGCTTTGCTTCATCGTTTTTATTCAGCAAGTCAGCCACCTCGACTAAATGTTGATAAGTTTGTGGATAATACGGATCAATTGTTTTTGCTGAGAGTAAATATTGATAACTTTCTTTGTAGGTCTTTCTTATATAGTACTCATTAGCAAGTAGTAAATAACCGTCCCTGTTCAGTTGAGAAGTCTCACTCCTCCCCCTTAGAAACGTAAATGCTGCCTGTGGATAATCGTTATCTAAAAGATATTGATAGAGCCAGTTTATTCTCATTGAAAGAGCAGGGGATTGAGCAATGGCGTTGAGTTCACTTCTCCGATAATTCTTTTCATCTGGGACAAACTTTATTTCCTTATCGAAGTATAATTTAATCAAATCATTATAATATAGGGCCTCTTTGTTATCGCTTGCCATAGAGTATGAAAGTTTGAAGTTCTCTTGTGCCTTTGTAATTTCACCTTCTTTTAAATATGTCTTACCTAGCCCTAGATATGCTTTTGGCGTTTTGTTAATACTCAACGATTTCTTAAATGCCTTTTCTGCATCTTTAAGTTTATTGCTTTTATAATAAACCTGCCCAAGTTCATAATACCCATTCGCCGTTTTTATCTTCTCGAAATAGTGTGTGGCTAATTTATCATAACCGTTTTCTGTCGCCTTTACTCCTGTTAAAAGATAGTTATTCTCTGATGGATCGAGCAGGGTTGCTTTCTGAAGGAGGACCAAACAATCTTTTTTGTCGTTTACTTTTTGGCTTTCTATCAATATTTCTTTTGATTTTTGGATCCTCCAGACATCTAGTTTCACATATCCATACCCAAGCAAGACAGTAATTGCACTCAACAATAAAGCCGCTCCTAAATAAAATAATATCTTCTGTCTCTTTGCCATAAATCTATTCTGACAAATTTTGCCATCTTTACAACACTTTATCTTGTTTTGTAGACTAAAATCAGCTATAATTTGACAGCTATATAATATTTGTAAAACTCGACAACTTTCCTATTCTTTTAGTCGGGAATAATAGCTCTGTGTGGAGAGGTACCCAAGTGGCTGAAGGGGCGGGTTTGCTAAACCTGTAGGTCGGGGTAACCCGGCGCGGGAGTTCGAATCTCCCCCTCTCCGCCAATTAAATCTTTCTGGAGAGGTGGCCGAGTGGTTGAAGGCAGCAGTCTTGAAAACTGCCATACCGGCAACGGTATCGTGGGTTCGAATCCCACTCTCTCCGCCAGAAAGAAGGTGGAACTTTTTCAAAAAGTTCCAAAGATGCAAAAACGATCAAGAAGAAGGGAAGGTCCCAACAGGGACCTTTTTGTTGTCTTAAGAGTTTGATTTATTCCTAGCCCACATGGGACTGGAACCTTTCGAAAATCGGCAAAATCCCTAAAGTTGTGGAATTTATTAGGTATCACAGATATGAGAGAAGACACACTTCATTATTTCCCTTGACAACAACCTCCTAGTTAGGGTAGAATTGGGTGTATCAGGTCACCTAATTAAAGGGTTAATATGTATTTTAGGCGTCAGATTCAGAGTCGAATAGAGAAAAGCTTTTTCACGGGAAGAGCAATCATTATTTATGGCCCTAGACAGGTGGGGAAAACCACACTTCTCAAAAATATGCTGGAGAGCCATAAAGATAAGGCAATCTATTTGAACTGTGATGAGCCTGACATTAAATTAGCACTAACTGAAAAAACGTCAACAGAATTAAGGTTACTGATTGGAGAAAATAAGATCGTCGCGATCGATGAAGCCCAAAGAGTAAAAAATATTGGCCTGACAATTAAACTTATCGTCGATACATATCCTGAGATTCAAGTAATCGCCACTGGCTCTTCAAGTTTTGAACTTTCAAATATTGTTAAGGAGCCGTTAACTGGTAGAAAAATCGAGTTTCATCTTTATCCAATCTCTTTGAGTGAGCTCAATCAAGCTTATTCAAGGATTGAGCTGTCAAGGATCATTGAGAATCTATTACGTTTTGGCTCATACCCAAAGGTTCTAACCTCCCCATTAACAGAAATGGCCCAGATTATAAATGAAGTGTCTGAAAGCTACTTATATAAAGATATACTTGAATACCAGCAGCTTAAAAAGACTGATCTTTTACAAAAACTCTTGCAAGCGTTAGCCCTACAGGTTGGAAGTAATGTTGCTTACAGTGAGCTTGCAAACCTGCTGAAAGTCGACAAAGACACAATTGAACGCTACGTCAAACTTCTCGAACAGTCGTTTATCATTTTTGTCCTGCCTCCTTTCAGCCGAAACTTGAGAAAAGAAATCGGGAAAACCCGAAAGATATACTTTTGGGATACTGGAATCAGGAATAGTATCATAAATAACTTCAACCCTATTAATTTAAGAAATGACATTGGCATGCTTTGGGAAAACTTTGTCATCTCTGAAAGAATGAAATCCAACAGTAACCACGGTACGTCGGTAAACTACTACTTTTGGCGGACATACGATAAGAAAGAGATTGATTTGATTGAAGATGCTAATGGATTAATTAACGGTTACGAGATTAAATGGAAAAAAGATAAATACAGCCCCCCAAAAGAGTTCCTCAATGCCTATACTGCAAGCAGCGTAAAATTAATCAATAAGGATAATTTTTTAGACTTTCTAGGTTAACGATTATGAGTCCTTAGTCTGAGAAATATGTGGGTTCGAATCCCTTTCTCCCCGCCAGATAGAAAGTGGAACTTTTTCAAAAGGTTCCAAAGACGCAAGAACAATCAAGAAGAATAAAAGATCCCAATTGGGGCCTTTGTGTTTTGCTTGGGGCTTAATCTGGACCCGCCCCACAAGGGACTGGAACCTTTCGAAAATCGACAAAAACTACAAAATTGTGGAACTTTTCTCATCGGTCACAGATAAGGATTTCTGTATTGCCCCCGGTTCAGCTTAAGGCAAACTCCTTGCTTCCATTCATTAACACAAACAGGGGTATATTTTTTGCGGTTCCCATCTGCGCTTTGCCAACGCACAGCAAAAGCATCTTCTCGCCCTCGAAAAAGATTTCTATAAAAATCTATTTTCTCACGATTGGTTAATTCGGCCATTTTATCCTTTGAATTTGTAGTAAGTTGCTTTCCCCTTGCCGATCCGTTCAATCAAGCCAAGGTCAATCAATTTGTTCAGGTCCTTGTTCCTAGTGGGTTTGGCACGATCAGTTAACTTAGCATAATCACGGTCAGTAATAAAGCCCTTTTCTTGGATGAAATCGATGATTTTCTGGTGAAATGGCTTAAGGGATGTCTGAGGGGACACATTCTCTGTTGCGAGCAACTTTCTGACACGAAAAAGCTCATCGATTATTCCGTCCGTAAAATATTCTAGCCAATTCGTGAAGTCAATCTGATTGACTAGTTCATAATAGTTGCCCTTTTCACCAACATTTTCAAAATACTTAGTAACATTTTGATTATAATAATTCTCAAAACTGAACAGGTTAAAGGTGTTGAGCTCCATGTTTGCCAGCAAGGCTTTGGTGGCTAATCTGGCTGTACGGCCATTTCCGTCTATAAAGGGGTGTATAATCACAAATTGTTTATGGAAAACGCCAGCAATTATCAATGGATCGAGTTTTGTTTTATTTGAACAGGTAAAATTAACTAAGTCTTTCATCAAACCGGGGACATCCCGATGGTCTGGTGGCAAATAGATTGGTTTTCTAAGTCTAGGGTCATTTACAAACACCGGCTCCCTACGTATCTTGCCAGCGTTAAAACTATTAATAAGCCCATCGGTAACAATCTTCTGTATCTTGAAGATCAGCCCCAGGTTAAATGTAATATTATCGTCCCGTAGATCCCCTACTAGGGTTCCGAGTGCTTTATTGTAGTTTAAGACTTCTCTCTCGCTATCGCGGATATATTCAGGTTTATTTTTTATAATTCTTTTGACCTCAGTCAGGGGCAAGGGGTTACCCTCTATGCTAGTCGAGGAGTATGCCGAGAGCTCTCTAGCACTTTTTTCGAGCTTTACCAACGATAGTTTATCGAAGTGACGGTTGTTTAAATCGGAAACGATTATCCCAATTCTTTTTATATTGGCGAGAAGCTTAGGCGTGATATTATATTTAGGCTTTAGCACATTTTTCTCCAGTGTTCAAATTGATAATCTGTGTACTAATAATAGACGATTGATAGACGATTGTCAATCGCTTTGAGCATGACGCGAACGTGACGCTAGAACTGCCGTTAATTTTCGTCTAGAATATCAGAAGGAGCGTAGAAATCTGGTTTGAATTCCTCTCTCTCCGCCAGATAGAGGGTGTAACTTTTTTCAAAAGGTTCCAAAGAGGCAAAAACAATCAAGAAGAAGGAAAGGTCCCAATTGGAGCCTTTTTGTTTCACGTGAACTTGATCTTTGGCGCCCTTGGTGGAACAAGTTTAGAGCTATTTGCTATTATTCATATAAAGATTAATAATAACTTAATGAAATAACAAATATAGATAATTGGTGATAATGAAGATTTTTTCTACTCTTAAAAAACAAGCGACAAGCTTTCTCGAGCAATATAAACAGCAAAGCCCAGCGACATATGCAGCTGCTGAGCAGGCAATTGGTGCCATACTAATATTGGACGGTCTTGTTGGAATAGATAACCCCCTTGGCAGCAATAAACGTCCTGGGATATTTGGTACACTGTTAGGCCTAGTTATAGGCATTGTTTTCCTTTTTGTTCCAACAGTATTTGGCAACTTATCTGGCACTGACAAGATGACCGCAACAACATCGGCTACAGTTGTTGCGGTAGGAATGAATACAGGTTCATCAGATAGCAACAATAGTGGGACTTGTCCCTTGACTGCTCGTTATACCGTTAACGGCAAGGAATATACAAAACAGTCATCTATGTCCTCCTCAAGCAATTGTTCATTATCGGAAGGACAAACTATTACCATCAACTATAACCCCGATTTTCCCTCCTCCTGGGCAAATGATGTAAAGTCGTTCGGCTTTTTTCTACAAATATTCTTTTGGGCAGGCATGTTCGTGATTATTTCTAGTATTGTGACCTTTATTATTCGTTTACTAAGTATTATTTTTGGCTGGAAGCTACTTAAAGATGGTCGAAAATTAGCAGCGACCTTACCTAAAGATACAAACTTTCAAACGCTTATTAATGAAATCAAGCAAAACTTTGTTGGAACGGTCTTTAGCTTTGGGGGCTCGGGAGTAAAATCTACGTTTGTGCCAACACAAACGACGGCCCAGTCTTCAGTCCAAAACAATCCGCCAACACCACCTGTTACTCAGGCCAAACCAATGGCTACAAATGCAGTTTCAACACCCGATCCAAATAATACGCCAGATCCAGAGATTGACTCTGAAATAAAATAAAGGTCACTTTAAAAAACCCTTAAAAGCTCTTTTTTGTGTTTGTTGTATAATTTTTATTGGCGAGCTAGGTGGAATAAATTTAGAACAATATTATATAATCATGGCTTTTATTAAGCCATCCCTCGCGAAATTGGCGCCTGGCAGGACTCGTACCTGTTAACATTAGTAAAGAGTAAATATAAAACCCCTCTAAGAAATAAAACCTCTCGTACTTTGGATAGACACCTTTTATCATAATGTATACTTTTGTATATATTTGACAAGTATGTATACTTAATATATAATGGAACGAATATGAATTCAGAGAAGTCACAATTTCTTTCCATAGGCAAGGCGGCTACGTACTTAGGGCTAACGCCGACTACTTTGAGACGTTGGAACAAAGCCGGTACGTTTCGGGCCACTTTTGTTTCGCCCGGTGAGCATCTCTACTATTCAGCCGCTGACTTAGAGAAAAAATCAAAGGGATTGGTCCAGAGCGCCTTTGATTGGACAAGTGCAGACGAACCATTTATGCCACCATCCGATTGGCATTGTCTGACAAGCGATGTTTTTAAAACACGTCTTGAACAGCTGACTAGAGAACTACTCGGGAGTCCATTAGATCAATCGGCCGTCTATTTGATTGCTTCGGCAGTCGGGGAGATCGGAAATAATTCATACGATCATAATCTCGGGAATTGGCCCGACATTCTTGGTGCCTTTTTTTCATACGATCTTGGTAAAAAATATATTGTGTTAGGAGATCGGGGTGTCGGAATTTTGGCCACACTTAAACAAATTAAACCAGAACTATCGAACCACCGCGAAGCTCTTAAGGTTGCTTTTACTGAAGTCCTAACTGGACGAGCACCAGAACATCGAGGTAATGGCCTCAAATATGTCTTAAAAGCTTTAGAGCAAACTCCTGCCCAACTGGAATTTCAGTCCGGAGACGCCTGTTTGAGACTATTGAAAAATAAATCCGACCTGCAAGTCAAACTTGCTGACGTGCCAATCAGGGGCTGTTTTGCCGTGATACACTATTAGATAGGAGCTAGATGCGAATTGAAATCAAAAAATTTGGAAACGTGTTAGTCTCTCGTCAGGCAGGGAGAGAAGCATTTGCGGCCTTTCTGCCAACGCTAAAAACCATCAAAAAGGGAGAGTCTGTCCTTGTTGATTTTAGCAGTGTTAGCGTCCTGTCACCTTCTTGGGCTGATGAGTTCCTAACTCCCCTGCTCGATCGTTTCGGCCACAACTTGAAACTTATTCCTTCAGAGAACTCCTCAGTTAAGCTAACAATCCAAACCATTGAAGAAATTCTTAAAATTAATTTTCAAATATGGGATCATTGAGAAAAGATCAAAGGGTTTTGAAAACCAAGAACCAGCAACGGTAGAGTGGGTTAGAATCACTTTGGTCTTAGCCAGATAGTAAAAAAGTCTAATTGGAGATCAAATATGAACGATCTAATTATTAAATTAATTTCCCTGCTTGTCTTGGCTGCTCAGATTGGAATAATATTTTACCTTATAGCGGCCGTCTTTAGAGTCAAGAGCCTTAAAAAAGTAAATGTATTTGTCAGTAGAAATGGGTTGCTCCTGTCTTTTGCTGTCTCCCTGATTGCAACTCTCGGTAGCTTGTTCTTATCAAACATAGTTGGCCTAACCCCTTGTGAACTTTGCTGGTTCCAGCGAATTGTAATGTATCCCCAGGTCGTATTGTTTGGCTTGGCCTTTTGGAAAAGAGATAGTCATATAGCTATTTATGGCGCTATTTTATCTTTTATGGGATTAATTTTATCCGGCTATCACTACCTGTTGCAGATTAACTTGGCGCCCGTAGCCACTTCCTGCTCACTTTTTGGCTCATCTACTTCTTGTTCGTCAACCTCGATCCGGGAATTTGGCTTTATCACAATCCCTTTGATGGCATTTACGGCTTTTCTGCTCCTTTTCCTGGTTCAGATTATTATGATAAAAAACGCTAGAAATCGCTAATTGTTTAATTGTTTAATGTTATAATTACTTCAAGGAGGACTCTATGAACGAAAAAAATGACAAAAAGTTTCAATTCCTAAGAAAATTTAATTTCTTTGTGGGTCTCGTGCTGTTGGCAGAAGGTTTTGTGATGCTGTGGAAAAGCACTGACTTTTCGCTCCCCGTGACGAGCTCATACCTTCGGTTTGACCCCATTACCAAACAACTTGATCCAGTCCTAAAAACCGTAGTTGACTTAAAAATTGGTCCCTTGGTGGCTACCTTTTTGATACTCTCCGCTTTGGCCCTTTTTGCGGTTGCTCTGCCAGTGATCAACAAATGGTACGTAGAAAACCTTAAGCGAGGCGTGAATTACGCGCGTTGGGTTGAGTACTCTGTCACCTCATCTTTGATGATTGTGGTTATCTCTATGCTAGTTGGTATTTATGACATCGCCAGCTTACTTGTAATCTTCTTCCTAAATGCGATGATGATTCTTTTTGGCTGGGAAATGGAATCACACAATCAGGTTACTACAAAAACAAATTGGACATCGTTTATTTTCGGCTCTATTGCAGGGTTAATCCCTTGGGTAGCTATTACTATTTATCTCCTCGGTTCTGGAGGTGATGGTGGCCAAGTTCCTAGCTTTGTCTATTGGATCTATGGATCTTTATTCCTCTTCTTCAACATCTTCGCCATCAATATGATTCTCCAGTATAAAAAGGTAGGCCCCTGGAAAGATTATCTCTATGGTGAAAAAGTTTATATTGTTCTATCTCTAGTTGCAAAAAGCTTACTAGCTTGGCAAGTCTTTTTTGGCACTCTTAGACCAATGTAGCGCCTTTTTAACAAATATTCCCGAGAGTAGAATGGCTAAACCAGCTAGAGGCAAGGACAATAGGCCATCAATTAAATAGTGTTGCGCAAAATAGAATGTTCCTAAATAGAGAAACAAAAACCAAGGAATTGCAATGAATAGTAGCCATTTTCGATAATAACCAAGATAGAAAACTATTATTGCTGACCACAATACATGCATGCTCGGAATAGTCGTGATCGGTTTGTTAGCTTTTTGAGCTAGGTATACTGCTTTTTGAAAATCATCGGTTGTTTTGTTCGGACGATAGTTTTCTTCAACAAGCTTTTCCTGTATATAGAAATTATTAGGGCTGTTTATGGGCAACACGTACCAAATAGCCAAGGCCATTAACATTCCTAAAGTAAATGCTGTAGCCATCTTTATTACCAGCCGGTAGTTCTTCGTTACGAGGAATAAACCAACTGTTACGGCCGTAACGGTAACAAAGGATCTAAAAATCACCAGAGTCAGCGGCGATAAATATTCGAGGATTTTTTGGAATGGATTTGACGATGTATGAAGCCAAATGCTAGGCAATACATGGAAGATGCCTTTTTCAAAATCATAAATTTGTTGATTTACTGTGCGACTATGGGCAGGCTCCAAAATAATCCCTGATACAATGGCAAAAAATATAAATATTGTGATAATTAATAGAGCCAAACAAGTATCTCTGGCAAATTTTTTTAAATATTTCTTAAAATCCTTACCAGAATCAGCATAGCCAGACGTAAAATTAATTTTATAAATAATAACCATCACCGAGACAAATAAGGCGAAAGGTAGCATTAATAATGCTAAAAAAAACCAAGAAAAATATATCTGAAATCCAGCAAATGCGATTAAGGCATATTGATAAAAAGAAAAATTACCGTAGCTAAACAAAATTGACACCAAAAACATGCTCCCAACCAGTATCAGAAGATATTTTTCTTCAAATGGTATTTTCTTAAGAAGTCTTAGCAAATATCGATAAATATAATTTGTTTTTTCCATAAATTGTTTCTCAAGTTATGATACACTATTGTTATAATAATAAGGAGGATTTATGTCTACAACCTTAGAAAATCTATCGAAAGCATTTGTCGGTGAGAGCCAAGCCCGTAATCGGTATACTTTTTATGCAAAGGTCGCCCGCGGTGAAGGCTTTGAGCAAATAGCAGAAATCTTTGAACAAACAGCAAATCAAGAGAAGCAACATGCCAAAAATCTTTTCAAGTTAATTAATAGTTTAAACACACCTGAACTTAATGTTGTCGCAGTTAAGGTTGAAGCAGAGGTACCAACTGTCTTTGGCACAACTGCCGAAAATCTTCAGGCGGCAATTGATGGTGAACATTTTGAACACACCAGCATGTATCCAGAATTTGCAGATATTGCCGAAAAAGAAGGCCACCAAGAGATTTCAAATCGACTGAGGTCTATCGCAAAAGCCGAGAGCCACCATGAAGAGCGCTATCAAAAACTCCTAAAGGAGATTAATAATGGCTCCGTATTTACGAAGGAAGCGGAAGCAACCTGGGTTTGTCGAGAATGTGGATATATACATCTAGGGAAAAGTGCACCAGCGAAATGCCCTTCATGTGATCATGCAACTGCGTTTTTCCAACTACAGTGTGAGAACTATTAGTCATGTCGGGGGGTAATCGCATTTTTGATATTATGCCCAAGAATCAGGATGACGCTAGTAAGCCCACCCAATCACCTGACATGTCCGACGATGAAGAGCTGAACGAAAATCCCCCCCCTGCGCCCTTAGAATTAGGCGTCGAAAACAAGGAAGATCACGACCTTGAAAGCATCGATCAAGCCGAAGAGTCAGAAGAGGTCGTACTCCTGGAATGGGATGCCCTTGATCGTGAAGAACTAAAAAATCGTCTACTTTATTTTTTAGGTGCGGGAATAATAGTTTTATGTTTGTTAGCCTATATTATCTATAAAAAAGATTATGTAGGAGCAGTCTTTTTGTTAGTAATTTTTGTTGCCTTCGTCTTCTATAAACTACAAAAACCAAAAGAGATTCATTACGCTTTTTCGAATTATGGTCTCTTTGTAAACGACAAATATTATCACTACCAAGAGTTCCACTCGTTCTGGTTTATAGACACAAAAAATCAAAGCCATATTCACTTTTTGTTTAACAAAAAATACTTGCCAAAGTTAATCATTAATCTGCAGGAGCAAGAAAACGAGACTGTCAGAAATGTCATACAAAACTACCTGCCAGAACAAGAAGATGTGGCCGAGCCGATTATGGATAAGATAATAAGAATATTGAAATTATAGCTTTATTAAAGTATAATATACCGAATATCCCATCTATTATCACGTTTGCGCCCGTAGCTCAGGGGATAGAGCGCGTGGTTGCGGTCCACGAGGTCGCAGGTTCAATTCCTGCCGGGCGCACCAGTTAATGACAGGGGGGTCCAAAAAATCAAGGGTAGGGCCTAAACCTCGAGATGTTAGTGCAAACGAAAATTTTCTTAAACATAAAAAACCTTACGACGAGGAGAGGTGCTAGAGTGGTTGAATAGGACGGTCTCGAACACCGTTGTGGCCGCAAGGCTACCGTGGGTTCGAATCCCACCCTCTCCGCCAGAAATGAAATAGAGTTTTTTAAAAAGCGTCGAGATAGAGGCAGTTGACAAGAGTTAAAGTCTAAGTTAAACTTTAACTATGAAAACAATTACCGCCAAAAACCTAAGAGACAATCTCGACGAGATCGTCAAAAGAGTTAGCCACGGTGAATCGATAAGGGTCACCTATCGCTCCAAAGCGGCTTTCTTGATACAGCCGGATAGCACCGAAGATATTTCCACCAGACCTGGAAGCCAAGTTGCGATGCAAAATTTTATAAACCAAGTCCGCGAAATCAATAAACTGCCTCGCTCTTCTGTGCTTAACGTCAATAAACCAGTAAAGGAACTTTATCACGAGCTGCTTGACCGTGACCCAAAGTATACGGGCAGCTATGAATAAGACAGTCTGTCTTGATGCAAGTGTCTTGTTGGAATCCATTCTAAGGGGCCGCAGAAACGCTTCGAAGGCCCAACAGTATATAGGCTCCCATGATGTCATGATCTCGCCCCTAACGGCACGCTTGTTTATTTACTTCGGCCAAAAAGATGGGCTAAGCCTCGATCTCTTACTCGACCTGTTATTAAAGCATCGGTTCACGGACTTTGGCACCGTTGAGATCCTCTGGGCGGCCAAGAATCATCAAGGCAAAGACTTTGAAGATGCCTTACAAATCGCCTGTGCCTTAACAAGCCACTGTAAAGAGTTTGTTACTTTTGATAAGGATATGGCTAAAAAGTACAAAAAATTCATCACCGTAACTTTACTTTAATCAGGGCTATGTTTAAAGTATCGACGGCGCTGAAAAGGTCTCAGACCGAAATGCTCCGCTCTGTATTATTTGCCTAATTTTGCTACAATAAAATCAAGGAGTTGAAAATCACCAAAACCACGCAAGATATTGCCAAAGACCTCTATCGCGATGGGGTAGAAAAAGAAGCCAGACAAAAGGCTGAATCTTTAAATATGCCTTATGCCGATCTATCCAAGGTGACCAGTAAAAGTGAGGTTTTGTCTTTGCTGTCAAAAGAAGAAGTTATCAAGTATAAAGTCTTGCCCCTAAGTCTGGATAATAAAAAATTATACATAGGCGTGACCAATCCTTCGTTTGATATTAGCAAATTAAAAACCGACTTAGTCGAAGATTATAGGCTTAAAGAGGTCGTGACCGTTATTATTTCCGATGCTTCTTATGTTGACGGTCTATCTCTTTACGAAAACATCAGGAAGCAAGCCAGCCACAATGAACGAGATGAGTTTATAGATTTAACCGAAACGACAAGTGCCCCCACTTTTGAAGAATTAAATAAACAGCTTCAAGAAGCCCCAATCCAAGATCTTCTAAACATGATTTTATTAATGGGTTTTAACTCAAAAGCCTCAGACGTCCATGTTGAGCCCCATAATGATCACACCATTATTAGAATGCGGCTCGACGGTGTTCTCCACGAGGTAGCCAATCTGCCCAAGGAAAGATATAGCTATATCCTATCCCAGGTTGAACTTCACTCCAACCTAAAGTTAAATGCTGACTATCCTCAAAATGGCCGTTTTTCAATCAAAATCGCAGACCAAGATCTGGGCGTTCGTATTGAAACAATGCCCAGTATGCATGGCGATGATATTGTGATGCGTCTTTTTAATACCCAGTCCAAAATGCTTGATCTAGATGGGTTGGGCTTGTCAGAATATGCTAAACCTATTTTGGAGAGTTCTTTGATGAGGCCTCATGGCATGATTATTATGGTCGGTCCGACCGGTTCAGGGAAAACGACAACTATCTATGCTATCCTCAATAAATTAAATAGCGAGAATGTCAAAATTATTACCCTCGAAGATCCGATTGAGTATGAGATGGAAGGAGTAACACAATCGCAAATCAATGAGGGTGAGACTTTTGCCGATCGGTTGAAGGCGGTTCTTCGTGAAGATCCGGACATCATTATGGTCGGTGAAATACGCGAGGCATCCACTGCTCAGGTTGCCTTACAGGCCGCTCTGACGGGACATCTAATGGTTTCTACAATTCATGCAAATGATGCAGTAACGGCTATCATTCGTTTAACTGAAATGATCGGTGACGCAAATCTAGTTACAGCCTCAACAAATGTGATTATTGCTCAACGTTTAGTCAGAAAAATCTGCCCAAAGTGCCGTGCCGCCTACGCCCCAACTGAATACGAGTTGGCTGAATTAAATAAAATTATGGCCAAGATGAAGGATGAAATAAAACCAACCGAACCTTACAACTTTTTCCGTGGTAATGGTTGCGATGATTGCCATGGGATTGGTTTTAAGGGTCGGATCGGCATCTATGAACTTCTTGAAATTGATAAAAACCTACAGAAACTGATAAATGAAGGGGTTCCTATTTTTGAGGTGCAGGAAGCGGCCCTCGCTGGGGGGCTAGTCACGATGGAACAGGATGGCATTCTAAAAGCTCTAGATGGTATAACTACCTTAACTGAGGTATTAAAGACAATCAGGGAATAATTCATTTATTTATTTATGTCAGACAAAATTAACATTTTTCTCTTGTATTCTCAACTTAGTTGGATATAAAATTAGATTAGTAAAAAAGATATATTATAGGAGGGGGTGATTATGATGATGGCAAAAAAAGAAGGCAAAGACGTTCCAATGGTTACTGAGGAAAGTTTTTTCTTAGAAGACAACACTTTTACGACAGATTGGCTTGAAAGCGTTCCTGACAAAACTGTCGAAGGAGAGTTAGCCGTAGATGTCTATGAAACAGCCAGAGATATGGTTGTCAAAGCCCCCATCGCCGGTCTTGGCGAGGAAGAAGATATCGACATTACTCTGACAGAAGAAATGGTCATCGTAAAGGGCGAGCGTAGAGAAGAGCGTGAAGTAGATCACAACAATTATCATATTCAGGAATGCTACTGGGGGACTTTCTCCAGAACAGTAAATTTACCAGCAAAGGGCTTACCAGAAGAAGCCGTCGCCTCCTTCAATAAAGGAATTTTAACGATTAGAATACCGAAGGCAGAAGTTAATAAGCTAAGAAAACTTAAGGTCAATGCCAAAACACTTTAAAGATTAATGTTCCCCGCCAATAACATCTTCGATCGACTAAAACGAATCAAACCATTGATTTTACTGCTTTTAGTGGGTTTATTTAGCTCGCTGCTATTCGTCGCGCCTCCAACTTTAGCGGGACCCGGGACAGTCCCAGACCCAGCTCTAGCTGCAAATATTCAGGTCCCAGACCTAGAACAAATTGCCGCATCCCTCAAAGTTGAAGTTAAGATCCTAACAATTAAACAAATTGTAGATGAGTACCGAAAAAATGATTTCTTAATTACCTCGGCCGACTTTGTCAAAGAGCTTCAAGCAATTTTAGACAAAAAGGGAGGTGGAGTAAAAATTAGTAGCGAGGCTGTAACGGTTGGAAACTTAAATGCGGCCGGTATTCCCAATTCGACAATCTACAACACCGCTTACAATTTGATAGCAAAGGCAAAAACACTCCCGCCCCTCTCAGATACACTCCCAGTGATGGTTTCTAGTAAATTTAATAACAAAAGTGCAATACCTGAATATACTGTTCGTGATATTGTAAATTACTACAAATCGATCGGCTACAATATAGACGAAACGAAGTTTATCGCTAGCTTAAATATACTTACAAAAAATAACCCCAAGGTAGACAAGGATACAACGATTGGCCAGCTAAATGCCGCTGGTGTTCAGTTGCCAGCCATAAACACTGCCATGTCGACTGCCTATGACGCCGGTGCGAATGTTACGACTAGTGGTGAATGGATAAACAATGATAGTAGCTGTAAACGTGGTATCTCGGGTCTTTTTTGTGTTGACCTTGGTGGAGGTGACGGAGTCAAACAAGTCACAAAAGACATTGCCACCAATGTAAATGTCTTGATTTCGGTCCTAGCGGCGATTATGATAATTTTTGGAGCCTACAGAATTATCACCGCCAATGGTGATCCCAAGAGGGTTTCTCAGGGACGAGAAATAATTTTCTCAGCCCTAATCGGTATTGCCATATTCGTAGGCTACAATCTCATTGTTAGTATTATTAATCCAGCCATTAATCCAATTGCGAGTCTCTAAAAATATGAAAAAATTCATTATCTATTCGAGCCTCTTTCTCTCTATATTCTTCATATCTGGTCTTGGACTTAGCCTTAGCCCGCTGTACACTTCTCATTTTCCATCTGCCCAAGTTGCTTATGCAATCAATGATCCTGAAGGAGCAGGGGGTACCGACACAGTGGACAATACGACTCCCGGTATTACAGATGGGATTGGCACCAAGAGGGATTGGTCCGCCCTAAACGCACTTGCCATGAATGTCTATCGTGTTTTACTGGCAGTGTTTAGTTCGGTTGCGGTTTTGATGATTATCTGGGGTGGGGTTACATATATTACTTCAAACGGGAGCCCAGATAAAACAGAAAGGGCCAAAAAAATTATTACATACGCCATTATTGGGATTGTAGTAGTTACTTCTACCTGGCTTTTGATTAAGTTAACCGCAAGTCTCATCGGCGCCACCGGCTAAAAATATTCTTTACAAAATTTATCCTTTACAATAAGATTAAACTAGAAATAAAAGGAGAGAAAATGAACAAAAAAGTAAACAATTTATTGTATTCTCTGTTGGTAGGAATTTTTGTCTTCCTACCTGTAGCCGCCCTAGCAACCGGCCCGATTGTAGCAGTCACTGGAACTTGTGGAGGCGCTCAATGCGTTATTGACTTACTGCAAACGATAATTACCTGGGTTCTAGCAATCGCTGGATCCCTAGCCGTCTTAATGCTTATTTACGGAGGCATTCGGTATATTCTCTCAACTGGTGACGAAAAAAGACTCGAGGGAGCCAAAAAAACTATTCTTTATGCAATTATTGGTATTATTGTCATTACCGCTTCTTATCTTCTGGTCGGTGTCGCTGGAAGCCTTTTGGGCTCTGTAGCGTAACTTCGTTAAACAAACAATAAAAGCCCCTCCCTTGTGGAGGGGCTTTTATTGTTTGTTGCTCTTTGTTTTGGTATTATAATTGTAGACAGAGAGGGAAATGATAAAAACAAAAATATTTAGTTATTTTAATATACACAAATATAGAATACTTCTATCTGTGTTTTTGCTACTTCTAATACCTGCCATTCTTCTTCTGCCCAACCTTATTATGGCAGCTGATCCGTTAGGGATCGCCACAAATTTTAAGGAAGGGATTGTCTCCTTTATTACGGCCATCGGGGCGGCAGCGACAAAATATAGCTTCATGTTACTTAAGATGGCGATGCAGACAAGTACAGATCTGATTTCAGAAGTAGTTAATGCGGCACCCACCTACGGGGGTCAGGCAAATGTTGGCCTCTCATTTACCGCAGTTGCTGCTCTTGTCAGGGACTCTGCTCTTTCATTTCTTGGTATTATCGTCATTGTAATGGCGTTTTCCCAAGTTCTGCACGTTAAGGTTGACGAGTGGGGCGCCAAAGCTCTACTGCCAAAGCTCTTTTTGGCCTCACTAATGTCTCTTTTTAGCCTTTTTATTTGTTCCGTCATCTATGATTTCGCTCTAGTTGTGACCAATGCTTTTGCTCTAAATACTGATGTAAATGTGACCAACGCTACTGCCTTAGCGGCCAACCCAGTTAATGCAATGGAAGAATTATTTAGAACAGGTGACCTCAGGCTAAATATAATGGCGGCTGTTGTTTTTCTATTTACTTGTATTCTGTTGTCTGTTGGTTATCTGATCTTGGCAATTATTCTATTCTTTCGAACTATTTTTGTCTTAATTTTAATGGCTGTCTCCCCGCTTGCCTTCGTTTGTATGGTTTTGCCTTGGACCAATGGACTATACAAGAAATGGTGGCAGATGTTTGCAAAGTGGATTTTTTATCTGCCGGCGGCCTATATTATCCTAAATGTTGGTACGATGGTGATGATGGCCATTCTTTCGAGTAGTATGTATACTCAAAGCATCACTGATACGCTAACTAAAAATGGGAGTTTTGCTCAAGGCTCAATGCTTGCTCTCGGTCAGCTTTTTGTGCCAAGTATCACCGCTTTGATAGTTATGGGGGCCGCTATTATCATGCCATTTTCGATGCTTGGTAAGGCTGGAGGCATCGCCTCAAGTTTATCCAAGAAAGCTGGCAAAGGTGTCTGGCAAGCCTCTCCTGGTGGAACGGCTCAAAATATGTGGAAGCAGGCGAGTTCTAATAGAGTCCAGGCCCAACAGACAAAGGCTGGGCGAGCTTTGTCTGGATTACAAAGAAAGATTGTGGGCAAGCCCGGCGAAGACGGCAAACAAAGCGCCATGAGGATGAGAGCGGGCCAAATGATTACAGGAAGAGATGCCCAGGCTATGGCAAAAGAGATAGATGGACACACCAGTACTTATAAGAACTTAGGCGGTAGCTCCAAGACTGCGGAAGAATACAAATCTTCTTTCGCTCAAGCCAAAAAAGACAATCCTGCTTTATCTGACAAAGACGCTCACAAGAAGGCGCTTGATAGTGTTGAAAACGTTGAGCAGAGAGAGTTTCTTTCCAAGCTTTCTCCCGATACTGCTCTAAGGGTTGCCACAACTACAGCCGTAAAAGATGATAAGCTTATCACAAAACTTGGTTTCACCGGCGCTGTAGAAGTTTTATCCGCTCCTGAAAAACGCGAACCAGTTAACAAAGACAAAGTTAAGGACAATATGAAGAAAATTGATCTAAGGGCGCTTGGTCAGATAAAAGTAGAACACGTAACAACCGACCTGCAACGAGCCTTTGGCGCTGGCCCAGGAGAGGTTGGTACCGCCATGAGAGAAACATGGGCAGACGATACCATAAAAGAAATATTAAAAGGTGTCACCCCAGATGTTGCGACCGCAATGCGAGCTCAACTTGCTCAAACCGCCAATTCTGATCAATTCCAAGGTCCCACCGCCCCACCGCCGCCAGATACCCATGTTCCACCGCCTAATTCACCCTATAACCAACCATTGCCAGATAACGCCCATGAAACTACTGAAGAATGGGGGCCAGAAAGTAGGCCAAGGCCTTAGAATTTATGCAATACCAAATACCACAAGACGTCGAAGTCGCAGACAAAATAATCGGGCCATTGACCCTCAAGCAGTTCATGTACTTAATAGCAGGGACTGGTTTTGGTTTGGCCATCTACGCCGCTCTGAGAAATACAATCATCCCAATTGTTATCATAGTTATTTTGGCTCTTATTCCTGTTGGTATTTTTGCAATTATCGGCTTTTTCCGGGTCAACGGTCGGCCGCTCGATTCCTATATTGCGCCGTTTTTTGGTTTTATGGGGGTTGCAAAAAGACGTTTCTGGCAAAGAGAAGATATTCAGATCAACCAAGAAGAAGAAATCAAAAAACTACGAGCCGAGTCAGAGAAAAACAGTCATCCCCTCGATACTAGGTCTCAGCAAGAGGTCAGTGAGAATATCGCTAGTCTGGCAACCCTGGTTGACACCGGTATCCAGGCGCCCCTCCCCAAAGAACCAAAAACTGTTTTTGATGTAGACGAAGAGCGCGGCTCAAAGATAAAGACTCTTTTACAGGAAAAGGCAGCTAGTGCCCAAGTTGGAAGAGAGCCCCTCGTCTCTCAAATGGCCTCTGTCTCGCCGGGAGATAAGATGGAGACAATTGACAAGGAAATCCCAAATGTGAACCTAGAAGAAAAAATTCAGTCGAGAGAAGACCATGTCTAACAATAAAAACGTAAAATCAAAAGCTGGCATTCAGGGTTTTTTGCCAGTCAAAGAAATTAAGAATAATCTACTTTTTCTAAAAGACGGTTCGGCAAAAGCAATTCTATCCGTCTCTGGGATAAATTATTATTTAATGTCTAATGAGGAGCAGGACATTCTAGTTTCCTCATTCCAAGAAGTTATCAACTCTCTAGAATTTCCCATCCAAATTGTTGTCCAGTCTAGAAAGATTGATTTAACCGAATATCTCAAATCATTGCAGGTAGCCGCCGAAGTAGAAACAAACTCACTGTTGCAGGAAGATTTCTTTGAATATATTAAATTTATCAAAGAGGTCATGTCCGTTTCGAGCATTATGGATAAAAAGTTTTATGTAGTTATTCCGTATTTTTCTGATTACTTGGCAAATCAAAAAAAGGGCTTACTATCGAGCTTTTTTGGCTCTACTTCACATGATGCGAGCCCCCAAACCAGTTTTGAAAAAATTACAGAAGTGATGGGCCAGAGGATAAATTCGCTCGCATTTTCACTCCAAAGCCTAGGAGTCACCGCAAAACAGCTCAATACTCAGGAGTTGATTGAACTAATGTACGGTTGCTATAATCATGACCTGCCAAAGATAGGTGTTCAGTCAAACGAGAGTGGAGAGATAGGATAAAGATGTTTTTCAATAAAAAACCAAAACTTACCGCAGAGGAACAAAAAGCACTCCAAGCCAAGAAGATGATGGCGGAGGGTATGACTAATATTCGTGACTTAATTGCTCCTCCATCAATGGAACTTAATTCAAATTATTTGAAAATTGGCTCGACCTTTGTCAAAATATTTTTCCTCCAAGAATATCCCCGAGTTTTAAATTCTGGCTGGCTCTCGCCAGTTATTAACTGTGAATTTGCTCTAGATGTCTCAATCCACATCTCTCCGATTGCATCAGAGGAGTACGCCAAAAAACTCCGAACCAAATCCACCCAGATCGAATCAACCCTTAACGCAAATGCAGAAAAGGGGCTCGTCCGCGACCCCAAGATGGATGCTACTTACAATGACGTTGAGACTCTCCGTGAAAAACTAGCAGTCGGCGTCTCTAAAATGTTTACTATATCACTCTATATCTCGGTTTATGCGAACAGCCTCAAGGAGCTAGAAGAATCGTGCAACATTGTTGGCTCGATGCTGGGAGAGCAGATGCTAGTCGAAAAGCCCGCCATCCTGCAAATGGAACAAGGGTTCAACTCATCCCTCCCGATCGCCAAAGATGAATTGTATATCACTCGAAATCTAGACACCGAGTCCATCTCCACCTTTTTCCCATTTCTTTCGGCCACCTTATCAACAAATACCGGTGTCTTCTATGGCATAAATAAAACCAATAATAGCTTAGTGATCTATGACCGTTTTAGTTTGCCCAACTATAACTCAGTCGTGATGGCAACGGCCGGTGCCGGTAAAAGTTATGCCGTCAAACTAGAGGCCTTGCGGACTCTAATGTTGGGGGCAGAAGTGATCGCCATCGATCCAGAAAATGAATTCCAACGAATGTGTGAGCAGTTTGGTGGCAGTTTTCTAAACATTAGCATCAATTCCGATCAAAGAATCAACCCGTTCGATTTGCCACCAGCCAGAGATGACGAAGAAGCCATGGATGATCTCCGGAGTAACACAATCATGCTGGCTGGACTAATAAAGGTTATGACCGGTGAGATGACTCCCCAGGAAAGCAATATTTTGGACGAGGCTATTGCCGAAACGTACGCTTCTCGGGGCATTACCGAAGATCCGGCCACCCATGGTTTGGAGCCACCTGTCCTCTTGGATTTACAAAAAGTTCTAGAGAGTATGAACGGAGGTCAGAATCTAGCTGCTAAATTAAATAAATATACAAATGGCAGCTATGCCGGCCTATTAAATCAAAGTACAAATATTAGTTTGGACAACAAGTTTATTACTTTTTCGATTCGTGACCTGGAGGAGGAGCTCAGACCAATCGCCATGTACTCGATCCTAAATTATATTTGGAATAAGGTGAAGGCGTCTCGTAAAAAGAGATTGCTAATCGTTGATGAGGCCTGGTTATTGATGAAATATCCCGAATCAGCTCAATTTCTATTTTCCATGGCCAAAAGAGGTCGTAAATATTACCTTGGCTTAACCTGTATCAGTCAAGATATCTCTGATTTTCTAAGCTCTCCCTACGGACAGCCTATCGTTCACAACTCGGCTATCGCTATGCTTCTAAAACAACACCCGGCCGAGGTCGACTACGTCAAAGAGGCTTTCCACCTCACTGATGCTGAAAAAACATTTTTACTCCAAGCTTCCACCGGTGATTGTCTCTTTATCGCTGGCAATAACCACGCCGCAATAGAAATATATGCCAGCTATTTCGAGCATCAACTTATCACGACAAATCCCGAGGAAGTTAACACTCTTGAGAAAGAGAGCTAAAAGATGGCTCAGGGAGTCAATAACAACCAGCCGGACTTAGATCCAGAAGCCTTAGGGGAACCTACTCCCGAAGCGACTCCTTCAATTCCTACTGTCCCCAATTTAAACCGTCGCCCAGGTTCACCCGAGGACAAAAAAAAGCCAGACGAACCTAGTGCCAACCTCGAGCATCAGGATTCGGCGTTAAATGTCTCTGGGTCTAGTGGTGGCGAACTCCGAGGCACAGAGAGATCTGGCGCATCAACGGCAGAAACTAGCCCAAAAGGTAGTAAAGACTCTGCTAGCAGTCCAGGTGAGTTGTCAACAAGCCGCCAGACGACAAAAACCCCTGGAGGCGGAGGTGGTACTGTCTCGAAAAAAGGCGGCAAAGACTTAGCTAGTCATGTTCCAAGCACTGGGAAAAAGAATCAACCTGGTGGCGATAGTAGGGAGCAAAAAAGCGGAGCCAATGTCGGGAAAAAGATTGAAGCCGCGAAAGATACTGCCACTCTAGGCGCCTCAGTTGCTGACCAAAATTATGTCGAGGCAGTCAAAAAATTTGGCGAAATGGCAAAAAAAGCCGTTACTGACGAAGAGTACCGAAAGGAATTTTTAAAAGCAATAATCCAAATAATAGTCATCTTGGCCATGCCGATTGGTTGTTGTTTTGGCTGTTTTATGGCTGTCGCTGTTGTCATCGTGGGCGTCCTCTTTGGAACAGTCCAGCACGACTATTACCAACAAAGAAATTTATATAAATCTTGTCCAACCGCAACCTTCACTAGTGACTATATTGCCATTAAAGATTATGGAGACAACTTGCCCGGAGCTCCTTGTACTGGGGTTAGCGAACTTTGGAATGAATACAAACTAGCCGCCCAAAGCGCTGATCCAGAAGTTGATTGGCGACTGATAGCTTCCATCGACCAGGCAGGGTATGGTGGCGACCCTGGCCAAAGAAACTATATTGCCTCTGGACGAAGTAGCGAGAGACTCCAGGACTGTAATGCTGATTGTGAACCCTTGCCCTGTGTTGATAGCTCGGGCAATGATATCTCGGCCAATCAAAGCTGTCCCGCGCCGATATGTGAACGAGATAGATGTTATAACAAATGTGCCACAAATAATCGACTGGTCATGACCACGCGCGTCAACTGGATAGCAACAAAGATTAGGAACATTTTCAAGGCGGAGAGGTTAATCGCCACGAGTAAAGCTGGGGACGAAGCTGACAAAGGAACCGATTTGCCAGTCTTTGATTCCTGGAAAGGGGATGACGTCATCGGTGATTCTCGTTTCAATAT
>JBAXEY010000003.1:0-47256 GCA_037140175.1 bacterium
TGCTAATATTTATCTTAATGAATTTGATCAATTTGTAAAACGAACAGTCAAAATTCGTTATTATGGACGCTATGTTGATGATATGGTCTTTGTCAGTAAAGATAAAGTTAGGTTGAAGGCGTTTATTGCTCAAGCCCGTTGGTTTTTATGGCATGATTTAGGCTTAAAGCTTCATCCAAAGAAGATTTACTTTCAAGCAGTTAAAAAGGGTGTTAGTTTTCTGGGTGTTGTCATAAGGCCATATCGAATCCTGATGGGCAAACGGATAAAAGGGAATTTCTACAAGAAAATATATTGTTATAAAATGTATCTCAGTTTGGAGAAAATCTTAAAGAGGGATTCACCAAGTCAGAATAAATTGATAATTAAACTAGTGTCAGTCTTTAATTCTTACCTTGGTATGATGGTTCACTATCATTCATATAAATTAAGGAAGAAGTTAACAGATCTAATTTGTCTTATTTATAAAGGGGTGCTTACAAAAGACAAAGAGTATAAAAAAATTATTATTTTAAAAAGAAAGATTAAGAAATTATACGAACCAACTCTAATTATTCATCTATCAACCAGCCAAAAAGTCAAAAAGCTTGGTCTAACTGGAGATATTTGGCAATCTGCATAAAAAAAGGCCCAGGAGAATCTCACTCCCAGGCCTAGTCTCTTAATACTCGCTTGCGAGCACGACCGTCAGGACTCGTCTGCACTCAAGTGAGAGTGGATCAGTCCAACCTTTAAGGTTCTGATCGTAGTAAGCAATCTTCCAGAAGACATTAAACACATTAAATAAACTTTTTTTGGGGAGCTTATTTGTATTTATTAATAATTGTTTTAATTTCGTTAGTGATCCTTATTTTTGCATCGGCAATTGCTATAATCATTAATTTCTTCGTTTCTAAATAAGAACGTTCCAAAGTTATTTTTTCGCCACGTTTATTTTTAAAGAGGTCCATGGTTTCTTTGGCCATTGCTTCTGTAGTGCAGTCTTCTTTCTCGGACTCCTTTTCTATTTGCAGCCAATATCCTAATTCATTTCTCAGCTTTGCATAATGAACAGCGTCGGTTCCTGATACTTTCTTGTTAAACTTTTCCTTAAACTCTTTGATAACTTTCTTGATTTCTTCTTCGGTTGGCTCAGAAAGCTTAGGTTCAAGACTTTCTATTTCTATTGGTTCTTTCATCTTTTACCTTATCTAAATAATTACTTAAAACATTTTGAATATAAGCAGAATACCTTTTAACAATATTATCATAACTTGGAAGACAATAGATAGCGACCATCTTATCGCCCGGTAGACCGTTTCAGTGAGAAACGTTAGTGATTTTTGACCAAAATTTATCGTTGCGCCACTGGTCAGATCCCTAAGTCTATGAGCCTCTATGAGCTTCTTACTTATTCCTAGAAAAGAGATGGTTTGCTCTGCGAGCTCTACGCCTGGCATTCTTCTCATCAGCTCTTTACTTGATCTTTGAGAAAGAATGTTCAGGCTTCCTTCCCAAAGAATTTTACGATCAATAATTGCTAATTTTTCGTGCATAAAACCCTCAGGATAGAAAACACGAGCACCAAGTTCCTCATAATCCTTAACTGATGATCTAATCTTTTCTCTCATTAGTGGTTTACATTCCTCAAAAGGACGGGTAAATATAAAAACAGCGATATCTCTTTTCTTGAGCTTAAGTAGAGCGTTCCGAAAGAAATCGGCTCTAAACTTGTTTATGAATGGGCTATATATAATGACTTCTTTTTCAGCTTCAAACAAATCTTTAATAAATGCCGGATAAAAAGTCAGCTCACTATATAGGTTACTTATTTGATTTGTCATGTATTCTCCTTTTTTTTAGTCAACCTAGAAATTTCTACTAAAGTTTGCTATTATTGTGCTTGTATGAAAAGTAAAGAATCTATAAAACTGGGAAACCAGTTAAGGAAGTCTAGAGAAGAGGCTGGTCTTAGCCAAGCAACGCTAGCAAAGAAAGCTGGCATTAATGTTAATTACTATGCCATTATTGAGCGTGGCGAAAAGAATGTTTCCTATGAAAAACTGCAGCGAATTGCAAAGGTGCTTAATATAAAATCACTAGACATGCGTTAGCCGTCGTCTAGTTTGTCATTTTGGGACTCATATATCAGTTTTAGGGTAGGTTCCCATTCAAGAGCAATTTCAACGAAGGTGTTCCAAGTTTTTCGGCTAGGGTCCACCAATATAGAATAAAAAATTTATTCAAGAGAAGGAACAATGATGAGCAATGTTTACAAAAATGCGATGAAGCAACTACATGAGGCTGCAAAATTAATTCAACTTAATCAAGAGATTATTGGCATATTAGAAAGTCCAAAAAACACCATAGAATTCAATATACCGATAAAGATGGATGATGAGAGTGTAAAATTATTTCGAGGATATCGAGTCCAACATAATGATGCTCGGGGACCATACAAGGGTGGTATTCGCTTTCATGAAAATGTCGATATCGACGAGGTCCGTTCATTAGCTTTTTGGATGAGCATGAAAACAGCCGTTGCGGATATTCCATATGGTGGTGCCAAAGGGGGAGTAACGGTTAATCCAAAGGAATTATCAGAAAATGAAAAGGAGAAAATTGCCAGAGGTTATGTTAGGGGAATCAAAGACAATATTGGTCCAGATCGAGACATTCCAGCACCAGATGTGAATACAACGCCTCAGATAATGGCCTGGATGATGGATGAGTATTCTCAGCTATCGGGAAAACATGAACCTGCTTCATTTACTGGAAAACCACTTGAGGTTGGTGGTGCCATTGATCGGGAGCCAGCAACAGGTCAGGGCGGTGTCTATGTTCTCGATGAATATATCAAGAATCAAAAAGAGAAAAACAAGGAATATAGTATTGCCATCCAAGGCTTTGGTAATGTCGGCCGATATTTTGCGGAAATTATCCATTATTTAGGAAAGCCATACAAAATAGTAGCAGTTAGTGATTCTTCTGGTGCGATATACAATAAAAATGGTTTAGATATACCATTTGTTATTGCTCATAAAAATGAAACAGGAAAAGTCACCGGTTTTGAGGGTGCAAAGATTATAAGCGAAGAAGAACTTTTTGAACTTGATGTTGATATATTTGTTCCCGCCGCATTAGAAAATGCAATTTCAAAAGAAAGGGCCACAAAGCTAAAAGCGAAAACTGTTTTAGAGCTTGCCAATGGTCCAGTTACTGGCGAAGCCGAAGAAGTGTTATTGGAAAAGGGAGTTACAATTTTACCTGACATCTTAGCCAATGCTGGTGGAGTAACAGTTAGTTATTTTGAATGGGTCCAAGGAAAGACAGGGGATAGGTGGGATTCTGAGGAAACTCAAGATAAGTTAAGAAAAATTCTAGTTAAATCCTATAACGATATAGATAGGATTCGGGGGCAGTACAAGACTGACTTTAGGAAGGCGGCCTACATTTTGGCCATCTCTCGAATCTCTAAAGCTATAAAAATCAGAGGGGTAGAAAATTAACTATGAGTGCTCATAAAAAATGAAAAAGATCTTAGAGGTCCCACACCGAATTCAATACTATGATATCGATGATGATAAATGGCAGGGTCGATCGTGTGGCATTGTCTCCTTATCTATGATTCTGGAATATTATGGTATCCAGGTTGATATAGATGAGTTAATCAAGCTAGGGTTAAAAAAAGACGGATACATCGATAAAATTGGTTGGAAGCATCAAATAATTTGTGATTTAGCAAAGCATTATGGGCTGGTGGCCTATCGGACCGAGGACGATACGGTCGACAGTCTAATGGAAGCTCTTGAAAAGGATGAGCCAGTTATTATCTCGATCCACAAAAATTTTGATCTAGAAAACGGTGGACACTTAACGGTTCTAAACGGCTATTTTGTTTCAAACCAAGAGCTTCTGGGTTTCTATGTGAATGATCCAGTCGGGGCATCATATAAGCATCAAAATCAGTTTATCGAGATTGATAAGTTTCTTAATGGCTGGAAAAAGCGAGCTATTTATGTTAAAAAAGTATGAGAATGACTAAATATAATCACAAAAGGATAGAAGAGAAGTGGCAGGAAATATGGGCCAAAACAAAGCTATATCAGGTAGATTTAGAGAAAGCGGATAAGCCTTTTTACAATCTAATGATGTTCCCATATCCAAGTGGTGAATACCTTCATCTAGGACACGGGTATTCGTACTCCGGAGCAGATGTTTATGGTCGCTATATAAGGCTATCAGGCAAAGATGTCTTTGAGCCGATTGGTTATGATTCCTTTGGCTTGCCTGCAGAAAATTATGCTATTAAAGCAGGTGTTCATCCTAAGGTTAGCATCGCCAAGAATATAGAGATAGCTAGAGAGCAACTAAAATCATTTGGTTGTATGTTTGATTTTGAAAAGGAAGTAATCACAAGTGATCCATCATATTACAAATGGACTCAATGGGTCTTCCTCAAACTATATGAGCAAGGTTTGGCATACCAGAAAGAATCTCCTGTAAACTGGTGTCCAAAATGTAAAACCGTTCTGGCAAACGAGCAAGTAATATCGGGTAAATGTGAGCGTTGCGATAGTGAAGTAATTCAAAAAAAGCTTAAACAATGGTTCTTCAAAACTACAAAATATGCCGAAAAGCTAATCAACGACCTTGACAATGTCGACTGGCCAGAATCATCCAAAGTAAAACAAAAAAACTGGATTGGGAAATCATCTGGTGTTGAGTTTGAGATGGAGATAGATGGTTTTGCCGAAAAGCTTGGTGTTTTTACCACGCGAATTGATACTGTATATGGTATGACTTATGTGGTCATTGCTCCCGAACACCCATTAGTTGAAAAAATTACGACAAAGGAATACGGGAAAGAGGTTAAAAATTATCAAAAAACAACTCAAAAATTAGCCGAAATAGAGCGCCAATCAACAGAAAAAGAAAAAACGGGCGTGTTTACTGGAGCGTATGCCATTAATCCTTTCAACAAAAGAAAGATTCCGATCTGGGTCGCTGATTATGTTATTTCTTCGTACGGAACAGGAGCAGTTATGGCGGTTCCGGCTCACGATGAGCGTGATTTTGAATTTGCCAAAAAATTTGGTTTGGAAATAATCACATCTGTTATACCTAAAGTGGCGAAAAAAGGGATAAAGGTTTTTGTTGAAAAAGGAGTTTTAGCCGAATCAGATCATTTTACGGGGCTAACATCAGACGAGGCCATAAAAAAAATGGCAGAATGGCTTAAGAAAAAAGGGATTGGGGACGAGAAAACTACTTATAGATTACGGGATTGGTCATTTTCAAGACAGAGATATTGGGGCGCGCCAATACCAATAGTATATTGCAATCAATGTGGGGCAATCCCTATACCAGAAAAAGATCTACCCGTCGAGCTTCCTGAGGTTAAAGAATTTCGACCAACAGGATTGGGAGAAGGGCCTTTGGCGACTGCGATTGATTTTGTGAATACAAAATGTCCAAAATGTGGCGAGCCGGCAAAGAGAGAAACAGATACTATGGACACCTTCGTTGACTCAAGTTTTTACTTCATGAGATACCCAAATGCTAGAGATGATAACGAGATGATGAACAAAAATATTACTCAAAAATGGTTACCGATAGATATGTATATAGGTGGAGCTGAACACGTAACTATGCATCTTTTATATGCAAGATTTGTCACAAAAGCTTTCTTTGATGCTGGGCTTATAAATTTTGATGAGCCATTTATGAAGTTGCGCCACCAGGGGATGATTCTAGGGCCAGATGGTAAGAAAATGAGTAAATCAAAAGGTAATATCGTTGTTCCGGGTGAAGTTATGAAAGAGGCAGGGGCGGATGCATTTCGTACTTACATCTTATTTATGGGCCAATTCGAAGACGGAGGTCCCTGGAATTCGAGTGGACTTTCTGGCATAGTTCGATTCCTGGAAAAAGTTTGGCGACTATTTGACGGCGTAATAGATGAGAATAATCCTGAAATTGAGATTGAAAGAATTCTAAATAAAACCATTAGGAAAGTAGGGCAAGATATCGAAGATTTTAAATTTAATACAGCAATTTCTTCATTAATGATCTTAGTGAATTCTCTGAGTGACAGAAAAGTACAAAATAAAAAATCACTCGAGATACTTACTATATTAATTTCACCTTTTGCGCCCCATCTAGCAGAGGAGCTTTGGGAGAAGCTAGGTAACACAGAGAGCATTTTTGATGGTGTCTGGCCAAGATTCGATAAAGGCTTAATAGGAGATACAATCATAACTATGGCGGTCCAAATAAATGGCAAGGTACGTGATCAAATATTGGCAACGCCAGGGTTAGGTCAGGAAGAAATATTAAAATTAGCAAAGGAGTCGGACCGAACAAAAAAGTATTTAGCAGGCGCAGAAATCACTAAAATAATATACATACAAGACAAGCTTTTGAGCCTTGTCTTAAAGTAAAAAACGTGCTATAATCACTCACACTAAGTCATTTGAAAATGGAAAAAATTGATACCAAAAAATTATTAACAGCTGAGATTGGCACCAAAAAATCAGTTGAAGTCAGCGAAACGATTAAGGGCCTAGAACTATCTGATTCTATCGAAGGTAAAAGGGTAATTGGGAAGCTTAAAATAACTAAACTCGATGACAGCCTAATAGCAAAAGGAGACTTTGTCGCAGGGGTTGTGCTGATTTGCGATCGTTGTCTAGAAAATTTTAAGGCTCATGTCCCGTTTCGGTTGGAGCGTGAATATAATACAGACCGTTCCGAACAGGCGGCAGAAGGATTATTCGTCGACAAATATGGTCAGATCGATATAACTGAGCCAATCAGAGAAGAAATTATTTTGAATATACCTCTAAACAATTATTGTGAGAATGGGTGTTTGGGGATTTGTCAGGGTTGTGGAGTAAATCTTAATCAAGAAAAATGTTGTTGTAAGAAAAAGAAAAAAGATCTCAAGCGAGGATCTGAAGGGAGAGAATAGTGGCGGTACCAAAAAAAAGAAAAACTTCAGCAAGAGGAAAGCAGAAAAGAAGTCATCACGCTTTAGTGAAGCCAAATTTGATCAGCTGTCCGCAATGTGGTGACAAAAATTTGTCACACACCATATGTGCGACTTGTGGTCGTTATGATGGCAAGGAAATAATTCACGTTGAAACAAAACTGGATAAAAAGCTCAAAAAAGAAGCCAAAAGCAAAGAAAAACAAGAGGGATAAATGGCATCCAATCGGCACCTTTCGAGAATAATTGCCTTCCAAACGCTATATGAACAGGAATTTATAGCAAAAAAAGTTCCTGGTCATGAGTCTGAGAGTCAGAAAACACTAGAAGAAATATTGGAGCGCAATTATCAGGAATTTGCTAAGGCCCTAGAGGGTCGAGAGTTTATTGACCAATTAGTTTGGGGAATACGGGAAAACAAGGACAAAATAGATACAATTATTGTCCCAGCGGCCCCGGAGTGGCCAATTGAACAGATTGCCATGATTGACTTGATCATATTGAGAATGGGAATATTCGAACTTTTGTTTGCCAAGGAAGTCCCTCCTAAAGTGGCTATTAACGAAGCAGTTGAGCTGGCAAAAGCCTTTGGTGGACAAAATTCCTCGAAGTTTATTAATGGGGTGTTGGGTACTGTTTATAGGGCAAGCGATGTTTATAATCCCGACGACGATAAAAAACGCGAGAAAAAATGACAGACTCAGAAAGCCTAAAACAATTTTTAGAGAAAAACGACATAAAATATAACAACGAGCAGTTGTTGCTAACAGCACTTACTCATCGTTCATATTTAAACGAGCATCACAATATAAAAGAACACAATGAAAGACTTGAGTTTTTGGGTGATGCGGTCTTAGAACTAGTCGTTACAGAATATTTATACAAGAAGTACTCTAACCCAGAAGGTGATCTAACAAACTGGCGAAGTGCTTTGGTAAAAACAGAAACGATTTCTGAAGTAGCCAAGGACCTGGACGTTGAGCAGTATATATTAATGAGTCGAGGTGAGGCAAAGAGCCTTGGCCGTAGTCGACAATTAATTTTGGCAAATGCTTTTGAAGCAATCGTAGGAAGTATCTACATTGACCAAGGCTTAGAAGAAGTCCAAAAGTTTATTCAAAAAAACTTGATAGTAAAATTAGATAAAATTTTATCAGAGAAATCATATATTGACCCTAAGAGCTTATTTCAGGAACTAGTCCAAGACAAAGAAGGGATAACCCCCTGTTATGAGGTTTTAGGGGAAGACGGTCCAGATCATGATAAAACATTTACGGTTGGCGTTTTTGTTGGCGAGACGATTTGGGGAGAAGGGGAAGGTCCTTCAAAACAAGCCGCTCAAGCCTCGGCCGCAATAAAGGCTATAGAAAAGTATAATAAATAAACAATAAATTTTATTTTGACTAAAGCGTTGCTTAAAGCGGCGCTTTTTTTGTACAATTATTCTGTTATGCACTTAAAGAAATTGGAAATATACGGTTTTAAGTCTTTTGGGTCAAAAAGTACGCTAGACTTCGAACCAAATCAAAAAGAAGCAGAGATCACGGCCATTGTCGGTCCTAATGGGTCAGGTAAAAGCAATGTCGCGGACGCGATTCGGTGGGTACTCGGTGAACAAAGCAATAATATCCTAAGAAGCAAAAAAAGCGAGGATGTTATTTTTTGTGGAAGTGAGCTAAAAAGCCGTTCTTCATATGCTGAGGTCACCATAACCTTAACTCAGGAGAAAGAGATAGTTGTAGAAATAAATAATAAAAAACACTCATTTTCTGAGATCTCTCTTAGCCGTCGTTTGTATAGGTCAGGTGAGAGTGACTATTATATAAACCAGAAGAAGGCTCGTTTATTAGATATCCAGGAAATGCTAGCTTACCTTGGCTTTGGACAAACAACGTATACAATTATTGGCCAAGGTATGGTTGATCGTTTGTTATTTTTTAATGCGACAGAGCGCAAAGTATTATTCGATGAGGCGGCTGGCGTCAAACAATATAAGATAAAAAGAGATCAGTCGCTCAAGAGGTTGACTAAAACTGATGAGAACCTTATTCGTTTAAATGATATTCTGATGGAATTGGAGCCTAGAGTTATTTACTTGGGTCGGTTGGTAAAAAAAGCTGAGGGCAGAAAAGAGATAGACGTAGAATTAGAAAAATTGCAGACTAGTTTCTATAATTCAACTTTCTGGGAATTTGAAAAAAAGATTAACTTTTATAAATCAGAAAATTCCAAATATGAAACCGAGCTCGAGCTGATTAGTTCAAAGATTAATCTGGCGCAAAGGTCTTTGTCAAAACAAGCAGAGAAAAAAACAATTGCAGAAAAAGAAGAATCGGCCAACCAGAGACTTAGCCATCTATTTAAACTTAGAGACCAACTCATTAGAGATATCGCCTACCTAGAAGGACAAATATCGAATCAAGAACAAAATGAAAAAATAGAGGAGGATCAAAAAGACTTGCTTACCAAGGAAAAGCCTCAACTTATAGATAAAATATCACATCTAGAGGTGCTAATAAAAAGTAATAGCACTGAGGTAGGTGTCGTTAGGAAAAAAATAGAAAGCCTAGAAATAAATCTAGAAAAACTACAGCAAGAAGAAGAACTTTTAGAACTAAAAAAAGATGAAGTATCGAATAATGATTCCTCTGATAGTCTAGCCACAATTGAGGGGAGAATTATCGGCCTTGAGAGAAATAAGATGGAGTTGAGGGACAAGGCCTTTTTGCTTGAAAGAGGAAAAGACCTATTTGCTAAACAGGCGGATGAAAGCAGAGGGCTTAAAGCTCAACTGCAATTATTGGACAAGCAAGCATTTGACTTGTCTAAAGAGCTAAAAGAACTAGTTATAAAAAAACAAAAAGAAAAAATCAAAATAGAAGATAAAGAAAAATTGATCAAAAATATTGTACAGGAGATTAATAAAAAAGAAAAAGAAGTCTTGCAAGTTAATGACCAAATTGGTCAAGAAAAAATAACTGAGATTGAAGCTACTCTTACCAAACTTCAGGAGCAAAAAGAAATTTTTTCAAATACATTGATTGGTTCAAACAAAACGAATATCAAAAAATCTTTTGATATGTTCTCTCAACTTTTTTCGACATCAGTTAAACGAATTTTGGATTTTACAAAATCTCTAGACCCTATAAATCGCAAGAAAATTGAAGGTGTGCTCCAAAGTCTACGTTTGAAATTGGAAAATGAAAAAGAAAACTTAACAGATCTAGTCCTTACTTTTAATAAATTGGGTTCTGAACTTGAGATAAACGAAAATAAAACTAAAGAAATTGAGAGTAAAATAAGGAGTCTCAATCAAGGATTAGCTCAACTTTCAAGACAAACTGATCAAGCCAAAATCAAAGAAAATATGGAGAAAGTAGAATCGGATTTGGAATTAGTTGAAGATCAGATTCGTTTGCTTAAAGAAGAAAAAGAGCCATTCTTAGAAACAGAGCTTGAAAAACAAAAAACATATCTCACGAAAAAGAATAATATATTAAATAGTATTAGGGATCTTAATAAATCAATTTATCAAGAGAATCTACTCTTAACGAAAACTACAAATATCTTAGAAAACCAGCAAAACGAAAAAGTAAATTCAGAAAAAAGGCTCCAAGAACTGTCAAAAAAGATAGATAGTTTCACCAATCATAAAGAACCTAATCAAGACGAATATCGTCTACAGAAACATAGGTTTGAGATGGGAGGACTAGAACAGAAAATAAAGAGATTAAAAGACGAGTTAGAATATATTGTCGCAGAAAAAAAAGAGCTGGAAGAAAAGGAAAGAACCAAAGAGCAAGAAGTCAGAAGTTATGAAAAACAAGTTTTTGAGATAAATCAAAAGTTAAATGAAATAATTATGAATCTAAGCCACTTTCAAACAAAAAAAGAAGGAATCATTGAAGAAGCTAAGGGTCTTTCGCTCGGCAACGGACAGATTTCTGAAGCAAAAGAGCTCTCTCAAGAAGAAAAAGATATATTGAAAGCCAAAATAGAAAACCTGAAACGGAAAAAGGAAACTATCGGCGGAGTAGACCCGGAGACAATATTAGAATATGAAGAATTAGACAAAAGGGCTTCAGAAATGAGACAACAAGTGGACGACCTAACGTCAGCAAAGACTGATTTAGTAAAGATAATTTCTGAATTAGATCAAAAAATAAAAAATCAATTTACCGAAACATTTTCTGAGATCGCTAAGCAATTTAATTATTACTTTAATATCTTGTTTACTGGAGGTCGCGCCAAACTTGAGCTAGGAGAAGACGAGGAGAAGAATTTGGGAGTTGAGATTTCGGCAAGTCCTCCAGGTAAAAAAAATCAAAGCTTAAACGTTCTTTCTGGTGGCGAGAGAACGTTGACTTCGCTGGCTTTACTTTTTGCCATTCTCTCAGTCAACCCAAGTCCTTTCTGTGTCCTGGACGAAGTCGATGCGGCCCTTGATGAATCAAATACTATTCGGTTCCTCGACATTCTTCGTAAGCTAAAAGAAAAGACGCAGTTTGTTATCATCACTCACAATCGGGAGACGATGAGTGTGGCTAATCTTTTGTATGGGGTTACAATGTCAGAGAACCATATCTCTAAACTAATTTCAGTCAAATTAAGTGATGCGAATAAAATCGTAGAGGATTAGTTTTGATTGACAAAAGCTGATATTTTTATTAATATTATCAAAGTTAAAGGACAGTATAACCGTAAGGAGAGAAAGTGGTAGTAATCAGATTATCCCGGGGGGGGAAGAAAAAACAGGCCTTCTATAGAATAGTAGTGGCAGACTCGAGGCGCCCCGTAACGGCAAAATTTATCGAAATATTGGGTTGGTATAATCCTCATACTAAAGAATTGAATATAAAAAATGAAAAGCTTGAAACTTGGTTTGAAAATGGAGCGAAGCCATCTAACTCAGTGGCAATTTTATTAGAAAAAAATAAGATTAAGCTTCCGACTTGGGTCAAAATTAAGCAAAAAAACAAGAAATCTAAAAAGCCTGAGATAGCTGAAGAAGCTAAGGATGCCCCTGCCAAGAATGAAAAAAATGAAAGTTCAGTCGAGAAAGAGAAAAGTAATAGCGATATTGAAGTGAAAGAAGACGATACGAACAAACCAGATGGTGCAGAAGCACCAGCTGATAATAATTAAGAAAGGGAGTATTATTATGCCAGCAAAAGAAGCAGATCAAGAGTTTGTAGAGTATATTGTAAAGCAACTTGTTAATAGTCCAGAAAAAGTCGAGACGACAAGGAAAATTGATGAACTTGGTGTCTTGGTAGAATTGGTTGTTGACCGTGATGATATGGGTGTTGTTATTGGCAAAGAAGGCAAGACAGCTAAAGCGATTCGAACTCTGTTGCGGGTTATGGGGGCCAGGAATGACGCTAGGATTAATTTAAAAATTATTGAGCCTGATGGTGAATATAAAAAAGCCGAGAAGGAACTCGACCAAGACGTAGAAAAAGAAGCAGAGGTTGAGAAAGAAGTTGAGCCAAAGGAACCTGAGAAGGAAGACGAGGCACCAATGGCAGATCTGGAGCTTTAGTTTTAACAAAGATAATTATACAATAATGGGGTCACTACGTGGCCCCATTTAATTAGGTCTAGAAAATGAAAATACGCATTATAACTTTATTCCCAGAAATGTTTCGTGGTCCGTTTTCTTGTAGCATCTTAGGGAGAGCACAAGAAAAAGGCACCATTGAGATAGAATATATTAATTTACGCGATTTCGGAGTTGGCCCCAGACGTCAAATTGATGATACACCTTATGGAGGCGGTCCGGGAATGATTATAAAGGTTGATGTGATGGCCAAAGCAATCGAATCTGCCAAAAAAAACTTTCAACTGGCCCAAACAGTTTTGTTGACACCTCAAGGGAAAGTTTTTAACCAGGAGACTGCAACCAATTTTGCTGCGGAAAAAGAGATTATCTTTATCTGTGGACACTATGAGGGCTTTGATGAAAGAATTAGGACTATGGTTGATCATGAAGTATCAATTGGTAAATATATCCTGACGGGTGGTGAAATCCCAGCGATGGTTATAGTCGATAGTATCAGCAGGTTGGTGCCAGGAGTGCTTGGCCAAGATAGTTCGAGCGTCTCGGAGTCATTCTCTGCCGACCACTTGCTCGAATACCCTCAATACACGAGGCCAGATGACTACAACGGTCAAAAAGTACCGAACATATTAAAATCAGGCAATCACCACGAGATTGAAAACTGGAGAGCATCACAGGCATCAATAAAAAGCAAAAAATATAAAAAAATTGATGGTTGAAAGAAGCGAAATTTGATATTATATAAACAACAAGGAGGAACATGGCCAAATTTAAAGTTAACCAAGAAGTGTGCATAGGATGCGGAACCTGTGTTAGTTTGTGCCCAGAATGTTTTGAGCTAAATGATGAGGGAAAATCGCAAGTAAAATTAGATGAATGCAAGAGTGATTGTGATAGCGCAGAAGTTGTAAGCGATTGTCCGGTGCGGGCGATAGCAATAGAATAAATGGATGATTTAGAAGAAAATTCGAATAATAATGACAAGATCTGGAAGATAATCACTGGATTGGTGGCTGTTCTTTTTGTTGCATCTGTTGTCTTCACAATAATCTTTGGCGTACGAGTCAAGAACAACAACAAAGTGAAAGACAAAGAGATTCAAGATAACCTAGTGGTGCAGGAAAAAGTTTTAAGAAACGAATTCCAGCAAGAAAAAGAACAAGATGATATCCAATACACAACAAGCGATTATTTTGGGAACCTTAAATTTAACTTTCCGAAAGTTTGGGCTACAAATATCGTCATAAATGAAGGTGGCGGAGAAGAATTTATTTTTATGACTGACCCTAATCTAATCGTAATTGACAAAAAGACTCCCTATACACCAACAGCTCTTAAGGTAGTGGTTTATAAGAACAGATATGAAGAAGTTCTCAAAGACTGGGAAAGCAAAAATAAAGGGTTTAAACCTCCATATAAATTAAAAGAAGAGGACACAGTAGTTTCTGAGATACAAGGCAAAAAGTTTTCTGGCCTGTATAAGGAAACCAAAAACCTCTACACTATGACCATTATTCCATACCGAGATAAAACTTTATTAATTAGCACTGATGGCACTCAAACGGAAGACACTTATAAGCGTCAATATGAAAAGATCTTAAGCTCATTTGAACTTAGGAAATAATTGATATATAATTGAGCACTCATAACCTCCAGGAAGATAAAATGGAGAGAAAAATTTTTAAATTAGAAAGTATTTTCCAGCCACAGGGCGATCAAAGCCAAGCGATCGCTAAACTTTGTGATGGGCTGGACAAGGATTTTAGATATCAAACACTTTTAGGGGTGACTGGCTCCGGAAAAACATTTACTATGGCTAAAGTTGTTGAAAAAGTCCAGAAACCGACTTTAATCATCTCTCACAACAAAACATTAGCTGCTCAACTTTATAGTGAATTTAAAGAGTTTTTCCCTAACAATGCAGTTCACTATTTTGTTAGCTATTATGACTATTATCAGCCAGAGGCATATATTCCGAGAACGGATACATATATTGAGAAAGACGCTTCCATAAATGAAGAAATTGATCGACTTAGGAATGCGGCAACAAGTGCTCTTCTCTCACAGTCAGATACACTTATTGTAGCAAGTGTATCCTGCATCTACGGATTAGGCGACCCCGATGATTATAATGAACTAGCCCTTACCTTAAAGGTTGGAGAAGAAATGAATCGGGAGAAGATTGTTCGAAGATTAATCGACATTCAATATAGCAGAAATGACAAGGTCTTTGAGAGAAGCAATTTTCGGGTACGAGGAGGAGTGATTGATCTGTGGCCGAGTTATGAAGAAATTTGCACTAGGATAGAACTTAATACTCAAAACAAGATTGACTCTCTAAAAGTCTTTAACCCTTTAACCGGCGAGATATTAACTAGCAAGGAATCAATCACAATCTTTCCGGCAAAACATTTTGTGACGACAAAGGAGAGAATCAAATCAGCAACTTTAAAAATTAAGGCCGACCTTGAAAAAAGAATTTTTGAACTAAAACATGAGAACAAATTGCTTGAAGCTGAAAGGCTGTCTCAGAGAACCAATTACGATATGGAAATGCTCGAAGAGGTTGGGTATTGTTCTGGTATTGAGAACTATTCTCGATATTTGTCCAATCGACCGGAAGGAGTCGAGCCAGCCACACTTTTGGATTATTTCCCGGATGACTTTTTATTAATGGTTGATGAATCTCATATGACCATACCACAGATAAGAGGTATGTATCGGGGAGATTTCTCGAGAAAAAAAACACTTGTTGATTTTGGTTTTAGACTACCGAGTGCCTTCGACAATAGACCCCTAAGATTTCCAGAATTCGAAGATCACATAAAACAGGCTATTTTTGTTTCAGCGACACCCGGTGGATATGAGATCGAAAAAAGTACAAACGGCAAAGTTCTTTCCGCCGAAGAGTTTTATCTAAAAGTAAAAAAGGGGCATAATTTTGCTGAAATTAGTGAACAGGTAATCAGGCCAACAGGACTATTGGATCCTTTGGTTGAGATTCGAAAAACAGAAAATCAGATTGATGATCTGATTACGGAGGTCAGAAAGACAGTAAAAGCCGGGCAAAGGGTTTTGGTTACCACATTAACAAAAAGGATGTCAGAAGAGTTGGCTCAATATTTATCTGAGATGGGAATTAGGGTAAAATATCTACATTCTGAAATCCATACTCTAGATAGGCCAGAGATAATAAGGGAATTAAGGTTGGGCATATACGACGTGCTAGTAGGGATAAACTTGTTGAGGGAGGGGATTGATTTGCCAGAAGTCTCATTGGTTGCAATTTTGGACGCTGATAAAGAGGGCTTTTTACGGAGTGAGCAAGCTCTAATCCAAACCATTGGTCGTGCGGCGCGACATCAGGATGGTCGAGTAATAATGTATGCTGATAATAACACGGGCTCAATGCAAAGAGCTATTTTTGAAACCAATCGGCGGCGAAAAATACAAGAAGAATATAATGTTTTGCATGGCATAACACCAAAAACGATTAAAAAGAAAATTTCTGATTCTATGTCAGCCATCAAAAAAGATGATCAAGAAAAAGGTGGAATTGACATATCAGGGATTCCGAGCGATGAACTTGCTCGACTTATTAAGGATCTAGAAAGAAAAATGAATTTTGCAGCCAAAAATCTAGAATTTGAGAAAGCCTCAAAAATACGAGATCAGATTTTTGAAATAAGGTCTGAAATCGAGCAAATAAATTTTAAGAATAAAATGAAAAGTTAGATATTTAGTTTTCCTGCCGACTAGGAAATTCCTAGTCGGCAGGTTTTGGTTTGAGTTTTTTTGGAGTGGGGACTTCAATCGTTGTGATGTAAAAATTGTCTTTCTTTTTGAAACAAATCGTTCCGCCTATCCTCTTGAGGAGACTCTTGGCTAGGTCTAAGCCTCGTCCATGACACTTTAGCTCATCGTCTGGCTTATCCTCACCTTTTGAGCAGTCGAGGTCTCGATCATTTGGGGCACTTGGGTTGGCGATCTCAATTACTAGACCATCGTCATCCCGAGTTATCGTGGCGATAATATCATCTCCACCATAGAGGAGGCCATTACTAGCCACTTCACTTACGGGTACGGTCAGGCAGAAGATTGCATCTGGTTCGAGGATATGGGCCGCTTCTTCTTCAGTGGCGTCCCTAATGACACCAACTGGGCTTCTACCTTCTTCGTTTTTTGGGGGTAGTTTGTCAAGTCTAAAACGACGTGTGATTGTCATCTAACCCCTCCTTTGTTGGATTGTAAAAGATCAAACCTATCTTCATTGTCTCTTATTGGGAGAATTTGTCAAATCAAAAGGCTTGAGTTTTACAGACAAAAAGAGTACAATTTAAAAGTTTCTGACACTAATTTGAAGGACAAGATGCATAATAATATTGTAATTACCGGAGCTCGTGAACATAATCTAAAAAACATAGATGTTACTATCCCGCGAGATAAATTAGTCGTAATCACGGGTCTTTCAGGCTCTGGCAAATCGTCTTTAGCCTTTGACACAATTTATGCTGAAGGTCAAAGACGCTATGTCGAGAGCCTATCAAGTTATGCACGTCAATTTCTGGGATTGATGGAGAAGCCTGACGTCGACCAGATTGAAGGTTTATCTCCTGCTATTTCAATAGATCAAAAATCGACAACGAAAAACCCGCGCTCAACTGTTGGGACAGTTACAGAAATATATGACTATTTAAGGCTACTTTATGCTCGAATTGGGATACCTCATTGTCCAATTTGTAATCGCGTAATAACCAAACAAACAACTTCACAAATCGTTGAGCAAATATTGTCAAAGAAATCCGAAACAAAGTTTATGATTTTGGCACCAATTATTAAAGATAAAAAAGGCGTTCATAAATATGTTTTTGATGGCTTAAAAAAGGCTGGATATGTTCGAGTAAGGGTTGATGGAAAGATTTTCGACATCGATGATGACATTGATTTAGACAAGAACAAGAAGCATACGATAGAGGCAGTCATCGATCGGCTTATTGTCAGTCAAGATATTAACAAAAGACTTATTGAATCAGTAGAAACAGCCTTGAATCTGGGCGAAGGGATGATAATATTTTTGGATAATGAAACCCAAAAAGAAGAAATATTTTCACAGAACTTTGCTTGCCCAAATTGTCATATCAGTTTGCCGGAAATATCCCCAAGAAGCTTCTCTTTTAACAGTCCCCACGGTGCTTGCCCTGTTTGCACAGGCCTTGGATCAAGACTAGAAATTGACCCTGAACTAGTCGTTCCAAACAAAAAACTGACAATTGCTGAAGGGGCAATCAGATACTGGAACAGAACAACCGATAAGCTTAATTGGTACACTAGATTATTGAAAACTGTGGGAGAAAAATATGGGTTTACAGTAGATCAGCCGATAGGCGATTTATCCAAAAAGGCTCTAGATGTCATTATGTATGGTAGTGGCGACGAGCTTTTCAATTTTCAGTTGGGTACCCGTTCCTATGAGTCAACCTATGAAGGGGTAGTTGCTAACCTAGAAAGACGATACTTAGAGACAGATTCGGATTATATTCGTAATGAAATCAAAAAATATATGGCTGAAAAAATCTGTCCAAAATGTCAGGGGAAACGGCTAAAACCTGAATTTTTAGCCGTGACAATTGCAGACAAATCAATTGTGGACCTGACTAATTATCCGATAAATGAATGTATAGATTTTTTTGATAAACTTTCTTTGAGTAGCAGAGATACTAATATTGCGAAACAGATATTAAAGGAGATAAAAGCTCGACTTCGGTTTTTAATAAATGTAGGACTTGACTATTTAACACTAGACCGGAGTGCTAGTACTCTGTCTGGAGGAGAAGCTCAGAGGATTAGGCTCGCGACTCAGATTGGATCATCTTTAATGGGGGTAATCTACATTCTCGATGAACCCTCGATCGGTTTACACCAGAGAGATAATTATCGGCTTATCGACACTCTAAAAAACTTAAAAAATTTAGGAAATACAGTAATTGTTGTTGAGCATGACAAGGATACGATGGAAGAGGCTGACTGGCTAATTGATATTGGTCCCGGAGCCGGGGAGAAGGGTGGAGAAGTGATAGCCGCAGGCACTCCCCAGCAAGTAAAAAATAATCCAAAATCCTTAACAGGGCAATACCTTAATGGCGATAAAGTGATAAACTGTCCTACAAAAAGACGGGGCGGAAATGGCATGGAAATTGTAATTGTAGGCGCCGCAGAAAATAACTTAAAAAATATTAATGTATCGATACCTTTGGGCAAACTGGTTTTGGTAACTGGAGTATCGGGATCAGGCAAGTCTAGTTTAGTGAATGATATTTTGGCGAAAAAATTAGCTCAAGTCTTCCATCGAGCCCAAGAAACAGCTGGATTACATAAGGAAATCTCCGGATTAAAAAACCTTGATAAGGTTATAAATATAGACCAATCTCCAATTGGTCGAACTCCTCGGTCAAATCCGGCTACATATACTAAGGCCTTTGATGATGTGAGAGAACTATTCTCAAATGTACCAGAGGCAAAAATAAGAGGCTACAAGAAGGGACGATTTAGTTTCAATGCAAAAGGTGGCGGTCGTTGTGAGGTTTGTCGTGGTGAAGGAATTCTCAAAATAGAGATGCATTTTTTACCTGATGTATATATTACATGCGAAGAATGTGAAGGTAAAAGATATAACAAAGAAGCACTTGAGATTCATTACAAAGGTAAAAATATTTCGGATGTCTTAAATATGACTGTTGGTGAAGCTTTTACATTTTTTCAAAACATCCCACAGATTAAAAGAAAACTAGAAACCCTGGTTGAAGTCGGCTTAGGCTATATCAGACTAGGGCAACCAGCAACGACTTTATCAGGAGGAGAAGCGCAGAGAGTAAAGTTAGCTTCTGAATTGGCGAGGAGATCGACCGGAAAGACTCTTTATATATTAGATGAACCGACTACCGGGCTTCATTTTGACGATGTGGATAGGCTAATGCATGTCTTAAATAAATTGGTGGACTTAGGGAATACAGTCTTGGTTATCGAACATAACTTAGAGGTTATTAAATGTGCTGATTGGATAATTGACCTTGGCCCTGAAGGTGGGAATAAGGGCGGGGAAATAATTGCACAAGGGACCCCTGAACAGGTTGGGAAAGAGACAAAGTCATACACAGGGCACTATTTGAAGAAAGTTCTCTCTCAAAAATAATGACAATAAAGAACAAAATAATTGTTCAAAAAATAAAGCAATTGCCTCAAGATCCTGGAGTATATATTTTTCGAGATAAAAACCGAAAAGTCATTTATGTTGGAAAGGCTATTAGACTTAAAAGCCGAGTCAGCAATTATTTTCAAGAGAGAGGGCATGACGCTAAAACTAAAAAATTAATAGCCAACATAGCAGATTTAGAATATCTGGCATGTGATTCTGAAATTGAAGCCTTGATATTAGAGTCAGAATTAATAAAGCGTTATAAGCCAAAATATAACATTGATTGGAAAGACGACAAAAATTATTCTTATATCAAAATTACCAATGAAGATTACCCAAGGGTTTTTGTAGTAAGAGATACGAATGATGTGAGCAGCCGGTATTTTGGCCCCTTTGTTGACACCCCAGCCTTAAAAAAGTCTTTAAAGGTGTTGAGGAGAGTTTTTCCTTTTTGTACTTGTTCTAAACCCTCTGATCAGGTCTGTTTATATTATCACTTACATCTTTGTTCTGGTCATGGTGATAAATATCAAAAAAGTAATGAATATCAAAAAACAATTAAGCAATTGATCAAATTTCTTGACGGCAATCGGAGTAAGATAATATTGGAGCTTACTCGAGAAATGAAGAAAGCTTCCAAAAATCAAGAGTTCGAACAGGCGGCAGCAATTCGAGATAAGCTAAATTATCTAGACAATCTAAAATTTATCCCTATAGAAGAACAAAAAAGGGATACTGACCAAGACCGTGCCTTAAAAAATCTGCAAAATATTTTAGGCCTAGCGAAGACTCCAAATCGTATTGAATGTTTCGACATTTCAAATATCTATGGCCACTTGTCGGTTGGGTCAATGGTCGTTTTCTCAAAAGGGATACCAAATAAAAAAGACTATCGAAGGTTTGAGGTAAAAACGGTAAATAAAATAGATGACTTTGCGATGTTGAAGGAAGTAATTGGTCGAAGGTTAGCCAATCTAGGCCAAGGCAAAGATTGTTCATTCAAGGAAGTGCCAGATGTGATTATTGTAGATGGAGGAAAAGGGCAATTGTCGACAATTGTAAATTCTTTTCATGAAAGTTACCCATTAATTAGTTTTGCCTCTCTGGCGAAAAAAAACGAAGAGCTATTTATAGTTATAGACAACAAAATGGAGAGGAACTGCTTGCCCAAAGATTCATCTACTCTATACCTATTGCAACGGATTAGAGATGAGGCACATCGTTTTGCGATTAGCTACCATAGGAATTTGCGCTCTAAAGAGATTACAGCATCGATTTTGGACTCAATACCTGGGATTGGACCAAAATCAAAAAAAGATCTTATTAAAGCATTTGGTACAATAGAAGAAATCAAAAAAGCTTCATTGTCAGCTTTGTCATTGGTGGTCGGACGGAAAAGGGCCGAAAGGCTAAATGAGGATTTATGAAAAAACTAGTTGCGATCGGAGGGGGAACAGGTTTGGCAACACTTTTGCGTTCTATCCGAGATTATCCGATTGAAATTGCGGCTGTGGTAACGATGACTGATGACGGTAAAAGTACTGGGAGATTACGCAAGGAATTTGACCTATTGCCACCTGGTGATATTAGAAAATGTATAGCGGCTTTATCAGATAACGAAGATATCCTTCTCGACCTTTGGCAATACCGGTTTAATAAAGGAGTCGGTCTAAAAGGGCATTCCTTAGGAAATCTTATCATAAGCGCAGCAAAGGATTTATATGATGGAAATTTCGAACTAGCAATAGAAGGGATGTGTGAACTTTTTTCGACTAAAGGCCGTGTTTTACCCTCGACTTTAAAAGATGTCCAACTATCAGCGATCTTTGATGACGGCAAGGAAATTAGGGGCGAATCAAAATTAAGGAAGTACGGCTACAAGCACCAAATTGAAGAAGTTAAAATTGGTGGAAAAATAGAGGCTAACCCAAAGGTATTATCAGCGATAGAAGGTGCCGATTATATTTTTATTGGTCCTGGGAGCCTTTTCACTAGCATAATCCCCAACTTTTTGCTCGAAGAAGTTACTGAATCATTTAATACATCAAAGGCACAAAAAATATATATATGTAATGCCTCAACAGAAAGAGGGGAAACAGAAGGGTTTACAGTGAGTGATCATGTAGAGGCTTTGGGTAAATACAATATTTTTGTCGATTTGGTGCTTATAAACAATAGAAAATTCAAAAAAGGGTCCGGGGACGGTTTTGTTATGCCTGTTTCGATCGGGCAAGGAACAAAATCGAAATATAATATCCGTGAAAGTAACTTAGTTAATAATGTTAATCCACTTTATCATGATGTCGAAAAGTTAGGAAAAGAAATTTGGCAAATAATAATAAAACGATAGTTAGCTTTATTTTTCTTTATTTATATAGTAAAATTAGCGGGCAAAAAGAAAGGTATAAATGCGAACGATTCTGACAATTATTTTATTAGTAACGGCTTTTTTAGTAATAGCAGCTATCCTTTTACAACAAAAAGGAAGCGGTCTATCTGGAGTTTTTGGTGGTGACAGTGCTTCATACCTGACTAAAAGAGGGGCTGAGAAATTTTTAACGATTTTTACGATAGTATCGGCGGCTGCATTTATCTCATCGGCCTTATTGTTATTAATCCTTAAATAATGAAAACTCGCAGACTTAGTATCAAGTTCAGGCTTGTTCTAAAAAAAACATTTATTGAAATTAAGCAGACACGGTTCAAAGATTTGCGTAATGATTTTTTTCATTATCTAAAAAAAATCCCGGATATTATACATCTTAAAAACATGGTTTTGGTCACGGGAATTTTATCTGGGGTGGTTTTAATTATGTTCTTTCAACGTTTTTCTACACTTGGCCAATATTTCGAAAAAACGATTCCAGCAAATGGAGGAAACTATACAGAAGGAGTAATCGGCCAAATTGATAAAATAAATCCTCTTTTTGTTAATAATGAAGCTGAAGCTACAGCAAACAGCCTAGTTTATTCAGGGTTGGTTAAAATTATGCCCAACAATAAAATTGTGCCCGATTTGGCTGAAAGTTGGACTGTTCAGGATAATGGCAAGGTTTATCTTTTCAAATTGAAGAAAAACCTTAAATGGCAAGACAAAGCACAGTTAAAGGCTGATGATGTTAGATTTACTATCAATCTGATTCAAAATCCTGATACTAGAACCAGCTTGAGCTCCATCTGGCAAAACATAGAGGTGTCAAAAGTTAACGACAATGAGATAAAAATAACACTACCAAATAACTATAATGATTTTTTGAGAGTGGCATCTCAACCAATTTTGCCCGAGCATCTTTTAAAAGATCTCGATCCAAGTAGTTTCAAAATTTCTGAGTTTAATACAAAGCCGGTTGGTTCTGGTCCATACAAATTTGTGCGGTTTGATCAAACAGGTAAAGAAACCATTGCTGTTTTTGATGCCAACGAATTTGCTCAGCCCCATAAGCCGTTTATTAATCGAGTCAGATTACGTCTCTATGATAACTTTAACGATTTATATTCCGCGGTTTTGAGAAAGCAAGTTAATGGGATTAGTCAAATACCATATAGCAAGATTGACGACGTCAAAAAATTAGGTTCTATGACAGTTTACAGCCAGTACCTGCCTCGGTATAAGGCGGTCTTTTTTAATCTAAAAAATGAACTTCTCTCAAAGAAGGAGATTCGACTAGCTCTATCAAAAGCGATTGATCGTGATAAAATCATCAATCAAAGCCTGGGAGACAAGGCAATGCCAATTTTTGCCCCAATTTTGCCAGGAAAAGAAGGGTATAATAATAAACTTAACATTAGTCAATTTGATTTAAACAAGGCAAATGCTGAGCTTGATGCGGCGGGTTGGATTAGTGGGCAAAATGGAGTCAGGGCTAAGGATGGCAAAAAATTATCTTTTAGAATAGTAGCTAGTAATGATTCTGAAGGCGTTAAAACAAGTAAAATAATTAAGGATAATTTCAAAAAAATTGGCGTGGCAACAGATATAATTATTTCTGAGAATGATCTACTTCAGTCTGACTATATTAGACCGCGAAACTTTGATTTGGCAATAGTCGGTCAAAACGTTGGGGCAACTACGGATCTATACAGTTTTTGGCATTCATCTCAAAAGACAGATCCTGGCCTCAATCTAAGTGGACTTAGTGATAGAAAAACTGACAAGTTAATTGAATTGGGCAGAAAAAGCAACGATAGAAAATATCGTGATGATAAATACCGACAGGCTCAGGAATCTATTATGTCAGAAGCCCCAGCTGTCTTTCTATATAGTCCTATTTATTCATTTGCTGTAACAAAAAATATAAAAGGATTTAATCAGGGAAGATTATCAAATCCGATCGAAGCCATAAATGATATTTCAAATTGGTATATTTACGAAAAAATAAAAAATAAAAAACTTCTTTAATAAAAAAGAAGTTTCTATGGTGCCCGAGGCGGGACTCGAACCCGCAAGATGTTACCATCAACGGATTTTAAGTCCGTCGCGTATACCAATTCCGCCACCCGGGCTCTAGGGCAGACATCTCTGGTATTATCCAGTGCTACTGTTTTTTAAGCTTGCTTTAGCGAAAATATATTTGGAGGCCTCGCCCGGAATTGAACCGGGGTGAACGGTTTTGCAGACCGCTGCGTAAACCACTCCGCCACGAGGCCGGGAAACTATAATATATTGGAGCGAGAGACGGGGTTCGAACCCGCGACCTCAACCTTGGCAAGGTTGCGCTCTACCAGCTAAGCTACTCTCGCTCTAGTTTATTTCACCGAGTAAAATGTAAGGTATAAGCCTACATTTGATAAGGCGAAATGGTGGCGCAGGCCGGGTTCGAACCGGCGACACAAGGATTTTCAGTCCTCTGCTCTACCAACTGAGCTACCGCGCCGCATTAACTTTCTCTAAAGCATTTTAAATATAACCTCAAATACAATCAATTGGAATACTTTACCTTTTAGTGCAATGAATTTGTCAAATGGTGGGCGATGGGGGATTCGAACCCGCGACCTCCTCGGTGTAAACGAGATGCTCTAACCAGCTGAGCTAATCGCCCTTGTTTTTTGGTGGCTGGGTAAGTCTAATCCCAAGCCGTCAGATCACTGAAAAATATTTAATCTAGTCCGCGCTGACAGTCTGGGACTGCCCTGGCGTATTGGTGCGGACGAGAGGACTCGAACCTCCAAGGTCTTTCGACCACTAGTACCTCATACTAGCGCGTATACCAATTCCGCCACGTCCGCTTACCGAACAAAAAAAAGCGTGCCAAGCGCCAAAATATTATAGAATTTACTTTCCTATAAGTCAATCTTAAGTTTGGTACCAAAAATGTAACAATTGTTGTATAATGAACAAGCAATGGCAGAAGCAGAAAAAGCAAAAAAATCAGTCACTTTATCAACAGACTTCCAAGTTGAATTAGAAAAAAATAAAAGAAAAACTAATTGGCTCGGGATAATAGGTCTTTTTGTGGTTTCTATATTTGGACTAACTATATTAGGCTTTGGTTCATATCAAATATTTTTTAAACCAGAAGAAGTTGAGCAGAACTCAGGGGTCAAGATAGAGTCAAAGCCGACCGAAAGCAAGGAAAATCCTACCGGTGCAGCCAAACCAGAAAGCACGAACCAATCGGCACCTACCGTCAAGACTCAGTCTACACCAGAGGAGTATACTATTATGGAAGGCGACAATCTTGGTTCAATAGCGGTTAAGTTTGAGACAACTGTAGAAAAATTAAAAACGGCAAATAATATTCAAGATGAAACAGCATTACAAATAGGACAAAAAATTAAAATAGTTAAATAGAAAGGAGTAAAAATGGCATTATGGATTATTGTAGGAATAATTGCGATCTTAGCAATTTTCGTGATAGCGACCTATAATGGGCTGATCAAATTAAGAAATAGAGTTCAGGAGGCAGATAGCGATATCGATGTTCAGCTCAAAAGACGTTACGAACTAATACCGAACCTTGTTGAAGCAGTCAAAGGTTATGCAAAACACGAAAAAGAATTATTTGAGAAAGTCACCAAAGAGAGGTCTAGCCTTGTTACGGGGTCAACTGCGGAAAAAGTAGAAGCAAGCAATGCTATGACAGATACCTTGAAATCAATTTTTGCGGTTGCAGAAAGTTACCCTGAGCTCAAGGCTAATCAGAACTTCCTTCAGTTGCAATCTGACCTGACTGATACTCAAGATAAAATTATGGCTGCTCAAAGGTTTTATAACAGCAACGTTCGTGACTTCAACACGAAACTTCAGGTTTTCCCTACGAATCTATATGGGAAAATTTTGGGATTTACTGATTTCAGCTTTATAGAAGCCGGTAATGACGAAAAGAAAAACGTCGAAGTAAAATTCTAGAAATATGGCAACAGCCTACACTCACGCAAGTTCGAATAAGAGGAAAACATGGTTTTGGCTAATCGTTTTTGTTTTATTTGTTGTTAGTGTAGGTTATATATTTAGCCTAGCGCTGAATATGCCTTGGATATTACCCGTAGCAATTGCAATTGCAATCTTTCAATCAGGAATATCATATTGGAGTAGCGATAAGATAGTTTTGTCGATTTCAAGAGCAAAAGAGATAGACAAAAAAACCAACCAAGGTCTTTATCGTTTGGTAGAAAACTTATCAATATCTTCAGGCTTACCTATGCCGAAAATTTATGTTATCTCAGATAGTGCTCCGAACGCCTTTGCTACCGGTCGAGACCCAAAACATGCAGTAATCTGCGTAACTACTGGCCTTATTGAGAAGCTCGACAAACAAGAATTAGAGGGTGTTTTGGCCCATGAATTCTCTCACATAGGAAACTATGACATTCGTCTTCAAACTATCATAGTCATATTGGTTGGTCTAATTGCATTGATGGCCGATTGGTTTATTTATTTACGATTTTTTGGCGGAGATGATGATAACGGTAACTGGGTATTTGTTTTGATTGGCCTTGTGCTCGCACTTCTTTCACCCTTAGCCGCATCTTTGATTCAACTTTCTATCTCGAGAAAGAGAGAATATTTGGCTGATGCTGATGGGGCCTTATTGACTAGAAATCCCGACGGTCTAGCCAGGGCTCTCGAAGATATATCCAAAGACACTGAGCCTCTTGAAGTCGCAAATAAAGCAACAGCACACTTGTATATTACGAATCCTCTTAAGGACCAAAAAGATTCAAAAAAAAGTCGTTTTTCTGGTCTTTTCGATACACACCCACCGATTGAGGAAAGAGTTAAGGCTTTGCGTGACATGGCTGTATAATAATTGAGACATTGAGTACGAACAAAGTGAAAAGCCAATGATTTATGAATATCAAAAAAAGACAGTTGGTATCTGGGCATTATTTGGTTACAAATACTGAATGACAAGCAATAAAAAAACTGACCATTTTCGGAAGACTTTAGACCAGAAAAACGATTTAAAATTTCAAAGCAATAATTTCAAATAAGGCCTCGAAAGGGGTCTTAATTTTTGGTATAATTTAAACATGAAGATGAACTTATCAGAGGCTAAGTCACGGGTAGGGAAACTCCGAGATTTACTCAATAAATATTCTTACGAATACCATGTTTTAGATAAGCCGACAGTCTCGGATGAGGTTTATGATTCGTTGTATGACGAACTTGAAGAAATCGAAAAAATTTATCCGGAGCTTATTACTCCTGATTCTCATACACAGAGAGTTGGCAGTACCCCAGTCGAAAAATTCGAGAAAGTCCAGCACATTGCACCGATGTTGTCTTTGTCAGACGTTTTCACTGAGGATGAAATACGTGACTGGGAAACAAGACTAAAAAAACTGTCAGACAAGGAATCCCTAGATTACTTTTGTGAGCTAAAAATAGACGGCTTATCAATGATGCTAACTTATGAGGATGGGGTATTCACCAGAGGGGCGACTCGGGGAGACGGAACAACTGGAGAAGATGTAACCCAAAATTTAAAAACAATATCCTCTGTCCCGCTGAAATTGCAGAAAAAAAGGATTGGACGGTTAGACGTTCGAGGTGAAGTATTTATGTCCAAAGAATCTTTTGATAAGGTTAACGAAGCGCAATCGAAGAAGGGCCTCCCAACTTATGCCAATCCCCGTAACCTGGCTGCTGGCAGTATTCGACAACTTGATCCGAAAATAACAGCCAAAAGACAGCTAGATTCATATATATATGAAGTTTATACGGATGTTGGTGCTAAAACTCATTCCCAAAAACATGAAATACTTGCCAGATTTGGCTTCAAAACTCCTAAACAGGTTAAACATTGCTGTAATATTGATGAAGTTATTGCCTACGTCAAGGAATGGGAAACGAAAAGAAACGATTTGGAATTCCAGGTCGACGGCTTAGTTATCAATGTAAATGACAATGAAGTATTCGACAAATTAGGTTTTGTCGGCAAAGCGCCCAGGGCTGCAGTCGCCTACAAATTTGCGGCTGAGCAGGTGACGACTGAAATTTTAGAAATTCGGGTCAATGTGGGGCGGACAGGTGCGGTAACACCATTTGCCGTCATGAAACCTGTCAGAGTGGCAGGGAGTACTGTTTCTAGAGCAACCCTGCACAATGAAGATGAAATAAAGAAAAAGGATGTTCGGATTGGCGATACAGTCATCATTCAAAAAGCCGGTGACATTATTCCTGAAGTGATAAGACCGCTTACGGAGCTTAGAACCGGTAAGGAAAAGAAATTTGTGATGCCAAAAACCTGTCCAATCTGCAGTAGCCCGATTGTAAGACCCATGGGCGAAGCGGTGGCTAGGTGCAGTAATCCTTTGTGTTTTGCGATCGAGAGAGAACAATTAATTCACTTTGTGGCCAGAGATGCTTTTGATATAGAGGGACTAGGTGAAAAGATAGTGGAACAACTTTTAAATGAGGGTATTATAGCAGATGCAGCTGATTTCTTTGCTCTAAGCGAGGGCGACCTAACACCTCTCGAAAGATTTGCGGATAAAAGCGCTCAGAACTTAATTGAGGCTATCCAGGCGAGGAAAAAAGTTACTTTGCCCCGTTATCTATATTCTCTTGGAATCCGTCATGTGGGAGCCGTTACGGCGTCAGTTCTGGCCGTTAACTTCCAGAATATCAATCTTATTAAAAATGCCTCAGTCGAGAATCTATCTAGTATTGAGGGTGTTGGGACGGTTGTTGCTGAAAGTATATATAAATGGTTCCGCGAGGCGCGGAATCTAAAACTATTAAAGAAACTAGACTCACTTGGAGTCGGCTACGAAAAAGTGAAAATTCAAGATAAGCTTGCCGGTCTTACCTTTGTTATCACAGGGTCTCTGACCAAAATGAGCAGAACAGAAACCGAAGAGGTGATTCGTAACCTAGGCGGAAGAGCCTCTAGCTCCATTTCAAAAGAAAGTAATTATCTGATAATCGGTCAAAATCCAGGCTCAAAATTAATGAAGGCAGAAAAACTAGGTATTAAAATTATCACAGAGGACGATTTCTCGAAAATGCTCTAATTATTGGATAAAACAAGCATATTTGATATACTGTTTACGATTATGAAAGAGATAACCAAAGAACAGGTAAGAGAGCTTGCAGTGTTGGCTCGACTAGGGCTGACAGAACAAGAGGTGGCGTCATTAGCGAAAGAAATGACTGCCTTTTTGGATTATTTCCAAACCCTTGAGGAAGTTGATACAGAAAAAGTGATACCTACTAGCCAAGTCTCAGATTTAAAAAATGTCTTGAGGGAGGATGTTAGAAGAGTTTCGAAGATTACTCTAAATGATAAATTGCAAAATGCACCATCGAGAGAAAAAGACTTTATTAGGGTAAAAAAGGTCCTAGAGTAGATATATTATGCAAAATATTACAATCAAAGAATTGAATAAAAAATTTGAACAAAAAAAAGACAACTCTTCTTTTTACGTAAAATCGTTTCTCAAAAGGATTGACGAAGTCGAAGACAACATTAATGCTTTCGTCACGGTGACAGCTCCTGAGGGATTAGTCTCTGCTAGAGAATCTGACCAGAGAATAGAAACCAATAAAAGACGGAGTAAGGTAGATGGAGTCCCCGCCGGGATAAAAGACGTTCTTTGTACAAGAAACATTCGGACAACGGCTGCCAGTATAATGCTAGATACATTTATTCCGATTTTTGATGCTACGGTCGTAAAAAAGCTGAAAGATGCAGGGTGCGTCATTATTGGTAAGAATAATTGTGATGCTTGGGCGCACGGAGCCTCAACAGAAAACTCAGATTATGGAGTCGCCAAGAATCCTTGGGATCTATCCCGAGTGTCTGGGGGATCTTCAGGTGGGTCTGCGGCTGCTGTCTCAGCTGGAGAATGTGTTTTCTCTATTGGTAGCGACACTGGGGGCTCAATCCGTCAGCCTTCAGCTTTTTGTGGTGTGGTCGGGCTCAAGCCAACCTATGGTCGGGTTTCGCGATATGGGCTAATCGCAATGGGTTCATCCCTAGATTGCGTTGGACCAATTGCGAACACTAGCGAAGATATTGCCACGGTAATGGAAATAATAGCAGGACATGATGAAAAGGATGCGACGACAGTTGAGACGCCAGTCCCTGAATATAGTGAAGGTTTGAATAATTCAATCAAAGGAAAAAAAATTGGTTGGGTTAGTGAATTTTCAGATATGGGGTTGGACAGAGAAATTACGGAAGCGTTAGCGAAGGCTCGTTGTGAATACGAAAAACTTGGAGCAGAATTTATCGAGATAAATTTACCTCATGCTAAATATGGGATCTCTGTCTATTATTTGATCCAACCTGCAGAGGTAAGCTCAAATCTGGGTCGGTATGATGGTATAAAATATGGTTTTAGTGCTGACAAAAGCGAGAATCTGATTGATCATTATTTCAAGTCGCGCGATAAGGGTTTAGGGAGAGAGGCCAAAAGAAGAATTATGTTAGGGACCTTTGTTCTTTCGTCAGGATACTATGATGCCTATTATAACAAAGCTATGAAGGTAAGAACCCTAATCAAGGAGGACTTTGCAAAAGCCTTCGAGAAAGTTGATTGTATCTTGGCTCCGGTCACCCCCACAACTGCCTTTAGAATCGGCGAGAAAGATCAGGATCCGCTTCAAATGTATATGGCGGACATTTTTACTGCTCTCGTAAATCTCTCTGGCAACCCAGCACTTTCATTGCCTTGTGGGCATGATAACCACAAGCTTCCGATTGGAATGCAGATAATAGGAAGAAACTTTGATGAAGAAACGATTTTGAATTTTGGTCACCAATATGAAAAGGCGACCGAAAAAGAAACATGGCGTAATTTAAAAACAGTTTTATAGGAGAAAAATGGGCAAAGCACAAAAATTAAAAGAACAACGAAAATTAGAGAGGGAACAAAAACAAGTAAAGAAAAAAAACCGGAAGAAATTGATAGTTCGGATAGTCTTGGGATTTTTTCTGCTACTTATTGTATTTTCCGTAATATTTTTTGGTAAAACATATATCAAAAACAATTGGTTTAACAAAGACAAAGCAACGAAAAGCGAGCAAACAAAGGAGAAAGAAGTGAAAAATACAGAAAAAAAATACGACAAGGCCCCAGAAATGACGATTGATAAAAATAAAAAATATATAGCTAAGTTTGAGACAAGTAAGGGCAATTTTAGTGCAGATCTAGATGCAAAAAATGTTCCAGTTGCTGTAAATAATTTTGTCTTTCTTTCAAAGGATAAATTTTATGATGATCTGTCTTTTCATCGCATTGTGAAGGATTTTATGATCCAGGGTGGGGACCCCAAAGGAGATGGGACTGGTGGACCAGGATATAAATTTGATGATGAGAAAGTAGTTGGGGATTATTCGCCGGGAGTACTGGCTATGGCTAACTCTGGAGCCAATACCAATGGCTCACAGTTTTTTATTATGACGGGCGACTATTCAAACGGCAAATTACCTAAAAATTATGTAATTTTCGGCAAAGTTATATCAGGAATGGATGTGGTCAAAAAAATTGCCGAAACACCAACAACTGCGAATGGGAGTGGCGAGCAGTCAAAACCCAATGAAAAGGTAATTATTAATAAAGTCACAATCGAGGAAAAATAAATGATTCAGACGGCCATTGTTGCATTTGTCGCCTTTATCCTAGCCTATGTTATGGCCTTATTGATTTTGAGAAAGAAAAATAGGAAAGTGTTTCAGGAAAACCAATCTGTCAGATTGGATAAAATATTTGTTCAGAACAAATGGATTGAAATCGAACAAACTTTTAACTTATCGGGGCCGAGTCATTTTAAGACCAGCATTATGGAAGCTGACAAACTGGTAGATTATGTTCTTAAAGGAAAAAAAGTAAGAGGAACAACCTTTGGGGAAAGATTAAAAAACGCGAAATCGGAATTTTCCAATTTCTCTGATTACAACAATCTTTGGTTTGCCCATAAGGTTAGGAATAATATCGTTCACGAGTCAACGCACGACCTAAGCTCCTCTGAGGTGAAAAGGGCGATCGAGTACTATAAAAAAGCTCTGAGAGAGTTAGGAGCTTTATCATGACTAAATACGAAACAGTTATTGGGCTAGAGATACATGCTCAGCTAAAGACCGAGAGCAAGATGTTTTGTTCCTGTGATAATTATTCAGTTGACGCTAAACCCAACGAAAATACTTGTCAAGTCTGTCTAGGAATGCCGGGAACACTACCTGTGCCCAACAAGAGAGCGATCGAATGGACCTATCTTTTAGGGCTTGCTCTAGGCGGCAAAATAGCAGCAAAGTTCAATTTTGAACGTAAAAATTACTTTTATCCTGACTTGCCGAAAGCATACCAGATTACTTCGAGTACAACACCACCAGTGATTGGTGGAGTTGTTGAGGTTGAAAATGAGGGAACCTTGAGAAAGGTAAGAATTAATCACATCCATCTAGAGGAAGACGCAGGCAAGCTCGTCCACCCTAGGACGGGTGATTACAGCTTAGTCGACTTGAATCGAGCCGGCACTCCTTTATTGGAAATTGTTACAGAACCTGATATGAGATCACCTCGTGAGGCGAGTGTTTTTATGCAAGACTTGCGATCGATTCTAAAGTATCTTGGTATCTCAGATGCTAATATGGAGCAAGGGAACTTAAGATGTGACGCAAATATTTCTATTCGAAAGTTCGGAGAGGAGAAGCTAGGTACCAAGGTTGAAATAAAAAATATGAATTCCTTCAAAATGATTGAGCGAGCACTCGAATATGAAATCAAAAGACAGACAGAATGTCTACTGGAGAACAAAAATATTGTTCAAGAAACTCGAGGTTGGGATGATGCCAAGGGGAAAACTTTGGCCCAGAGAAGCAAAGAAGAAGCCAACGACTATCGCTATTTCCCCGAACCTGACATTCCGCCGATAGAGCCGTATCTAGGTAGGGCGATTGATTTGGATGAAATCAAAACCTGGTTACCCGAATTGCCAAAAGTCAAAAGGCTTAGATTCGAAGCAGAATATGATCTACCTAGCCAAAGCGCAGCGACTCTTACTAGTGATCTAAACTTGGCAAGATATTTTGAACAAACACTTGCAGAAATACCCGAAATAACGGAGAACGATGAGATTAAGAAGCAAAAGGCCCGAAAGGTTGCTAACTGGATTATTGGGGAGCTTCTGGCTAAACTAAATAATGCAAACATTGGAATAGATGATTGTTTGATCGACCATAAAGACTTGGCTAAATTGCTAGAAAAGACTGAGAGCGGGGAAATCAGTGGTAAGATTGCTAAGGAGATTCTTGCTGAAATGTTTGAGACCGGCAAGAGTACCGATGAAATAATAAAGATAAAAGGTTTATCTCAGATTAGTGACGCCAACAAGGTGGAGGAAATAATTAAATCTGTGATTGCGGAGAATGATGGTCCTGTTCAAGACTATAAACAAGGAAAAGAAAAGGCTTTTGGATTTTTGATAGGGCAAGTTATGGCCAAGACGCAAGGTCAAGCCAACCCTCAGGTTGTAAATAGAATATTAAAAGAACATTTGAACAAGGAGTAAGATGGATATATTAAACGCCTTTCTACAGCCTTTTGTTACATTGGCCCCCAAAATACCAAATGCGATTATAAATCTTGTTATCGGTTACCTTATCATCAAAATAGTGATCTATATTCTAAAAAAATCACTAAGATATATGAGACTGACAAAATCTGTCCTAGGGCTGTTAGTCGCCTGTTGTAGTGCTTTTTTATGGGCTTTTTTGGCAATGCACCTACTAGAAATTTTGGGCTTGAGCAGCCTTATCGTATTAATCTCCGGCTCTGCTGTGTTTTTGGGCTTTATTCTCAATCAAGGTTTGGCCCAAACAATTAGTGATATTGCATCAAGCGTTTCATTGGCACGTGACAAAGACTTTAGAATTGGCTCAATAGTCTCACTAAATGAAGGCAAGACAGTCGGAGAGATCGTTGCTCTTGACATGAGAAAGGTTAGAATTTTGGCCAAAAACGGTAAATTACATGTCGTTCCTAACTCACTTGTAGACAAGGGCGAATGGATATTGCTGGAAAGACCACCAAAACATGAAAGTCATAAACCAAAAAAACAATGATCCTTGGGCTGAAACAGAGCTAGCATTTAAGGAAGATACCTCATCTGGATACAAAATGGCCTGCCTAGAAGCTGAAAAAGTTTTTAAGTCCACTTTAAGAGACAAAGGCTATCCATCGAAGAACATAAATCAAACAATATTATATTTTGGCTGGCGCGTGTCGGACAAGAATGGGCTAAAAAAAGCACTAACCAAGACGGCCCAAATCAGGGAAACTTTTGACTATCAGCTATCGAGCTTTGAAACGGAAGATATCATTGCTTCCTTCAAGCAGGCGAGTATAGATTTCTCAGAAAAAAAATCACTATCTTGGCAGAGAAAAGTAGCGCTTTTTTATAAAAATTACCTCTCGATTCGTACTTCTTTTCTGAAAAAGTTAATAATTACAGTCCTGCTATTTTTCTTGACTGTTAAATTTCTTTCCAGAACAGACCTTGGACACAAAATCGTCAATTTGGTTGTTGATATTTCTGATTTATTCTTTTCTTGGTTTATGATTGTTTTAGCTTTGTTGTTAGTGATTTTGCTGATAACAATTATTTCTTTTGCTTTTCTAGAAAGCAAAAAGACAAAACCAAAAGAAAGTAGTGAAAAAAGGACTTGAGACAATCGAGTTAAATCTTTAAAATAATATTAGTTGGGATGAATTGATCTTTAAAGGAAGGCCATTCTCTTGTTGGGGGCCTTTTTAACTTGAAAGAGGGGATATAAACGTTGGCAAAAACAAAAACAAAATTTATTCATTTACACGTTCATACCCACTATTCTTTACTCGACGGCATGGGGAAAATCCCAGATTATTTAGATAAAGCAAAGCAATTAGATATGCCCGCTCTCGCCATTACGGATCATGGAGTCATGTACGGGGCGATTGAATTTTATAAAGCAGCAAAAAAAAGAGACATCAAGCCGATTATCGGCTGTGAATGTTATGTTGCTCCGAGAAAACTCACTGATAAAACGGCCAGGATTGATACTAAGCCGTTTCATTTGGTTTTGCTAGCTAAAAACTTTGTTGGTTATCAGAATTTAATGCAATTAGTCACGACAGCTCATTTGGATGGGTATTACTACAAGCCCAGGGTTGATAAAGATTTATTGAAACTTCATTCTGAGGGTTTGATTGCTCTCTCAGCCTGTTTGCAGGGCGAGGTTGCCTCCCAGATTGTTAATGTAAACCGTGAAGCAGCAAAAAAGGCTGCCCTTCAATACAATGAAATATTTGGACAGGATAATTTTTATTTAGAGTTGCAGGACCACCCCGACCTGCCGGAACAGAAATTAGTTAATGATGAATTAATAAAGCTTTCTGGGGAGACAGGAATCCCACTAGTTGCTACTAACGACGTCCATTATGCGAACCTGGATGACGCCGAAGCGCAAGATGTCTTGATTTGTGTCCAGACCGGTAAGCTTGTTTCTGACGAAGACAGAATGCACATGACAACCGATAATAGTCTTCGCGACATCGAAAACATGGAAAGAGCTTTCGGCCATGTGCCAGAAGCGCTGGAAAATACTCTCAAAATTGCAGATAAATGTAATTTGGAGCTTGATTTGGGCGGGATATTGATTCCAGATTTTCCTGTGCCGGATGGCTTTACTTTGCGTACCTATCTTGAAAAATTAGTTGATGAAGGGATAAAAGAGCGCTATGAGACTATCTCGCCAGAGATCAAAGATCGAATAAAATACGAACTCTCGGTCATAGAGAAAATGGCCTATGAAGGTTATTTTTTGATTGTCGCTGATTATGTGAATTGGGCCAAAGACAACGGTATTGTTGTCGGTCCAGGCCGTGGTTCTGGGGCTGGCTCTATTATTGCTTATGCTTTAAAAATTGTTGATATTGATCCGATCAAATACGACCTTCTTTTTGAGAGGTTTTTGAATCCAGATCGAATCTCAATGCCTGACTTTGATATTGATTTTGCCGACGATCGTAGACACGAAGTGATTAAATATGTTACCGGTAAATATGGACAAGACCACGTTGCTCAGATTATTACCTTTGGAACAATGGCGGCCAGAAATGCGATTCGAGACGTAGGTCGGGTTCTTGGGATTAGCTATGCGGAGGTTGATAAAATTGCAAAGTCAATTCCAGAAAAAATGAATCTCGGAGAAGCCATCATTAATTCACCCGAGCTCTCTGGCTATGCTAGAGAAAACGATAGTTATCGGAAGCTAATCAATCTCGCCACAAAGCTGGAAGGCGTAGCTAGGCACTCTTCTACTCACGCGGCCGGAGTGGTTATTTCGAAAGAGCCACTGGTCCAATACGCGCCACTCCAAAAGGCGACCAAGGGTGAGCTAGCGATTAATACTCAATATGATATGGGTAGCCTAGAGAGCATTGGTCTGTTGAAAATGGACTTTCTGGGCCTTTCTAACCTAACAATTATCAAAAATACGATGAGAATTGTTAAAAAAGTTTATGGCGAAGAGGTCGATATCTACAGTATCCCGATGGATGATAAAAAGACATTCAACCTATTAAGTAGGGGGGATACAACCGGGGTTTTCCAACTGGAATCAGCTGGAATGAAACGTTATATCAAAGAGTTAAAGCCAACCGCTTTTGAAGATATTATTGCAATGGTAGCCCTTTACAGACCAGGGCCAATGCAATTTATTGATGATTTTATTTCAAGGAAGCATGGTCGAAAGAAAATCCATTATGACCACCCTTTGATGGAAAACGCCCTAGATAACACCTATGGAATTATAGTTTACCAGGAGCAACTGATGCAGGTCGCCAAAGATATGGCCGGTTTTTCTGGTGGAGATGCTGACACTCTCCGCAAAGCGATGGGTAAAAAAATAGCTGATTTGATGAAGAAAATGCGTGAAAAATTTATTACAGGGTCAGTTAAAAATGGAGTCGAAGAAAAAATTGCAATCAAGATTTTTAATGATTTTGAGAATTTTGCCCAATATGCATTCAACAAATCACATGCTTCCTGTTATGCTCTTATCTCATATTGGACCGCTTATCTGAAGGCTCATTATCCAGCGCCATTTATGGCGGCCCTATTGACGAGTGATTATGGTAACTCTGATCGGATTGCAATTGAGATAGCCGAGTGTCAAAGAATGAAAATAGAAGTTTTCCCACCGGATGTAAATGAGTCCTTCTCTGAATTTGGAGTCGTTAAAGACACAGGTAAAATTCGCTTCGGTTTGTCTGCGGTAAAAAATGTTGGAATGGGTGTTATCGAAGCTATCCTGGAGGCTAGAAAAGAGGGAGACAAATTCACCTCGATTGAGGATTTTGCTCGTCGCGTTAATGCTGGTGAACTAAACAAAAAAGTAATCGAGAGTTTAATAAAATGTGGGGCTTTTGATTCTTTGGGGGATAGACAGACCCTTCTTTATAATATGGAAAAAGTCTTAAATTTTGCTAGTTTAGCTCAGGGGCATGCTGCAAGTGGCCAAATTGATTTGTTTGGAGGTTCAGGGGTTTCTCTTCCGCCACTGAATTTAGAAAAACCTGATCAGGAGTTAACTACTAGGGAGAAGCTAAATTGGGAGAAAGAGCTTTTGGGTATCTATATTTCAGAGCACCCAACGACTGAGTTTCGAAATGTTTTTTTAAGGGCGGGGGCAAATCCGATTAGTTCGATTAACGAGGAAATGTCGAATAAAAACGTCTTGGTTGGAGGTGTTATTACAATTATCCAAAAAATCCAAACTAGGACCAAAGAGGCGATGTATTTTGCTACGCTTGAAGACACTTCTGGCCAAATTGAGTTAATCGTTTTTCCCAAGACGATCAAACAATACCCCGATATCTGGGAAGTGGGAAAGCTTCTTGTTGTATCAGGTCGGGTCAATACCAAAGACAGTCAGGGGAATCAAAATAATCAAATAAAAATAATTATAGAAAAAGCCAAAGAACTGGAGGGAAATTTGGAGGAATTAGAAATAAAAATAACTGACCCATTGATAACACAATCAGTCAAACAAGAGAGCGATGGGACAATTAGTATCTATATACCGCGGGGGACATCAGCAGAGGCGCTAAATGACATTAAACGCCAATTGGCCTTAAATAAAGGTGATTTTTCGGTCGTTGTTTATGTCCCAAACGGTGCAAGTGGACCTAAAAAAGTTCGTTTACCCTTTGGGATTAACTACACAACAACTTTGGCGGAAGATATATGCAAAAGACTAGCCGCAAACTAAATATTATTTCCATTGACTCAAAATCGATATTTGGCTATAATTAGTCTCGCGTTTATACTTTTATTGGGGCAGAGATATACATACCTCTAGTAAAGGTCTAAGGAAAGGCCAGTCACATGATTAATAAAATAAATGAAAACCAACTCAAAAAAGTTCCGGAATTAGCCCCAGGCGATACTGTTCGTGTCCATGCCAAAATTATAGAGGGCGCCAAGGAGCGTATTCAGATCTTCGAAGGAGTTGTTATCAGGGTTAAAGGCGACGGGGTCAACACTTCTTTTACGGTTAGAAAAATTTCTTATGGTGTCGGAGTGGAGAGACTTTTTTTACTGCACTCTCCAAAACTAACTAAAGTACAAATAGTAAAAAGAGCCAAAGTCCGTCGAGCATATTTAACATATTTGAGACAGCTTCGAGGCAAAAGCGCCAAGCTACACGATAAACAGTTCGATGCGTTAGCAGTTAATGTGAAGGAAGAAGAATTAAAGCCCGAAGAATTAGCGCCGCCAACTGTTGAAGCAGGTGAGGGCGATGAAGTCAAGAACGAATCAGTTAATTTATCGCTTGTAGAAAGCACGGAAGACATTGCAGACGAGGAGACAAAATCAGAAGAGACAGCGGAGTTGGCTGACATAGATGAATCGGAAGCGCCTGAGGTGGAGGTTAACTCTGGGCTCGAAAAAGCTCAATCAGACGGAGAGAAGCGCGAAACTCATGAAGGTGATCAAGCGGAGAAGGAAACAGAAGAAACCGCATAAATTAGTTTGTAAAAAAAGAGCCGAAAGGTTCTTTTTTAGTACCATAAAATTAAGCTTAAGCAAATCGGTGTTATAATCAGATTATGAAAAGAGAATCACCAGACATGAGTCAGGAGAAAGATCTCTGGCGTGGTGGAAGAAAGCTAATTGCCGGTATCGATGAAGTTGGCCGTGGAGCCTGGGCTGGCCCTGTGGTGGCCGCCTCTGTTGTATTCGGACCTGATCATACTCAGCTAGAGTTGGTCAAAGATTCAAAGATGTTGACCTCCCTCCAGCGCGAAAAACTTTATTCTAAAATTGTTTCAGAATGTCTAGATTATGGATTGGGCATTGTAAGTCACATTGTGATAGACCAAATTGGTATAGGCCAAGCAACCAAGCAAGCAATGCAAGAAGCCGTCACAAATCTGAAAAATTATCCAGATTATATCTTGGTTGATGCGGTAAATCTTGATGGTTATTGTGATTGTGACTATCAGGCCATAATAAAGGGGGATCAAAAAATATATTCAATTTCTTGCGCCTCTATTATTGCGAAAGTAAATCGAGATCGACAGATGTCCTCCCTAGATGAAAAATATAAACATTATAAATTCGAACTTCATAAAGGCTACGGGACAAAGATACACCAGGAGGCATTACTTGAATATGGGCCATGTGATTTACATCGATATTCATACCGACCTATTGGAAAATTAATATGAGCAAAGAAATTGGCGATGAAGGCGAGAATCTCGCTTGTCAGATTTTGGAGAAAATGGGATATAAAATCTTAGAGCGAAATTATAGGAGCAGATTTGGCGAAATTGATATAATCGCAGAAATTTGCAAAGTAATTGTGGTGGTAGAAGTAAAATACAAAGAAGATCAAGGCTATGGTTTACCTCAAGAGGCAGTTACAAAACAAAAATTAAGAAAAATAGTCAGAACAGCCCAGATATATATACGTGATAAGGAACTGGTAAACCCAGATTGGCGAGTTGATGTCCTGGCAATTGAGCACCCGAGTCAAAAATACCAGCTGTTAGAAAATGTTTATACGGAGGGATTAAGTTAATGTTGACAGGACTGATACTAAAAGATATAATTAACTTGTTGCAGTCGGATTTCGTGTCAGAAATACGACTTTTTTGTTAAAAGGAGACGAAATGGATAAACAATTTACATCAGCGATTGAGCAGATTTGTGCTGAAAAAAACCTATCGAAAGAGACGGTTCTACTAACGATACAAGATGCACTAGCAGCGGCATATAAAAAGGATTATGGAAACAAAAAACAAGAAGTCCGAGTCGAAATCACAGAAGACGGGGCAATCGTGGCTTACATTAGTAAAGAAATAGTCGAGGATGTCGAAGATGACATGATAGAGATTAGCTTGACTGATGCCTACAAATTTAAAAAGAACGCCAAAGTTGGGGATATGATTGAGATCAAGGACATCCCGAGTGATTTCGGACGGATTGCGGCTCAAACCGCCAAGCAGGTCATTATTCAAAGGATTCGTGAAGCAGAGAGAGATATGGTTTTTGGCGAATATAAAGACAAAGAAGGAGAGGTTGTTAATGGTATTGTCCAAAGGATTGAGGGCAGTAATGTTATTATCGATCTAGGAAAAGCAACCGGAATTTTATTTCCAAACGAGCAAATAAGGGATGAACGATATTATGTGGGACAAAGATTGAAGTTCTTCATTGTTCGAGTAGAGCAAAGTGCCAGAGGACCACAGATCGTTATCTCCCGATCACACCCTGGATTAGTCAAAAGATTATTTGAGCTCGAGGTGCCAGAAATTTTGTCCGGTGTTGTCGAACTAAAATCAATTGCCAGAGAAGCAGGGGAGCGAACTAAGATAGCGGTCACAAGCACTCAAGACGGCGTTGATCCAGTAGGTTCATGTGTAGGGCAAAGAGGGGTCAGGGTTCAAGCTGTTATGTCTGAAATTGGTGAAGAAAAAATTGATATCATCCTGTGGAACGAAGATCCAAAGGTGTTTATTGCAAATGCCTTATCTCCAGCCAAGGTAAGCAAAATCACAATTGATGATGTTGAAAAAAAGGCGGACGTAAAGGTTGCTGAAGACCAATTGTCCTTAGCTATTGGCCGTAAGGGCCAAAACGTTCGTTTGGCGGCTAAACTTGTTGGCTGGAACGTTGACATTCAGGGCGGTGATGAGGCCGGAGTAGAAGCTGTCGCAAAAATGCTTCACCCAGTAGAAGATAAGAGAGATTTAGAGGATGAAATATTAAAAGCCGTCGAATCCTCCGACGAAGTAGCTTCAAGCCCAGAGGTGAATGACGATAAAAAAGTTGAAGCTGTAATTACTCTGGATGAGAATATTCCTCCAAAAGAGACTAAAGAGACCACAAAGATTGAACCACCAGTAGCGGAAAATGAAAAAGCTGAGGGCCTAGAGCCAAAACCAGGGGAAAAAACCACTGATGATAAATCAGATAAGATTGAGGACATTATTGAGGCCGAAGATTCATCTCCGGATCAAATAAAGAACCAAGACGTCAAGGCAACAGGTGTATTGGAATCCGCAAGCACAGAATCAGGCACCACCACTCCAGAGTCTACTCCACCATCTACAACTACAAATAAAATACATGATTTCCACTCAAGTGTCGACGAAGGTGAATCAGTAAAGACAACTGAACCGAACCCTAATCCAAAGAATAATGATGAGATTGCCGCCATCTTAGACCAAGAGACAGAACAAAAAACTCTTTAATGTGAGGCAGGCCAATGAATAATCAATTTGACAGATTTAGCGAAAACGCTAAAAAAAGTTTATTATTTGCTCAAGACGTTGCCGCCCAAAATAGTAGTACTATTGATACGGCGATGATGGTTTTGGGATTTTTGAATACACCTGATTCAGTTGCTTCCAATATTCTAGAAAAAGTAGGTGTGGATGAGAAAACTTTTCGCAAACATCTTTTACCAGGACAAAATATTTCTACTTTAGCGGGCACTAGGGATGGTATGAGTCATCAAGCTCAGAAAGCAATCGAAAAAGCTTTAGCCTTCTCACACCGTCTGGGCGACAACTTTGTCGGCACCGAGCATCTTTTATTTGCGATTGTTGACCAAAAAAAATCGGAGGGCTCAATTCTGTTTGAAAAGATAAATATCTCAACTTTAAAAATAAAAGAAGCTTTGGATAATTATTTTATGGAGCCAGATGGGGTCGATAGTTTCCCTGGGCTGGAAGCGGAAGAAACCGGCAGTCAAACCCGACGGAAAAATGCTTCAGAATCGATTCTTGAGAAATTTAGCACGAATATCACAAAGAAAGCCAAAGAAGGTTTGCTTGATCCTGTCGTTGGTCGGGAAAAAGAAAGTTCGAGAATAATTTCAATTCTAAACAGACGAACCAAAAACAATCCGGTTTTAATTGGTGAGCCAGGCGTAGGAAAGACGGCCATAGTTGAGGGCCTTGCTCAGCGGATTGTAGAAGGTCACGTCCCGGACATTTTGCAAGACAAGAAAGTTTTAATACTAGATTTACCAGGAGTGGTAGCGGGAACAAAGTATCGGGGAGAATTCGAAGAACGATTGATGAATATCATAAAAGAAGCAAAAAAGGACAAAAGTGCGATTTTATTCATTGATGAAATCCATAACTTAGTTGGAGCGGGAGCCGCCGAGGGTGCGATTGATGCGGCGAGTATTCTAAAACCAGCCCTCTCCCGAGGAGAAATTCAGGTAATTGGGGCAACAACCCTAGACGAATACCGAAAATATATTGAAAAAGATGCCGCTCTAGAGAGGCGTTTTCAGCCAATTTTGGTTGCTGAACCCACAATCGATGAAACAATAAAAATCTTACAAGGTTTACGGCTAAAGTTTGAGGAATACCATAAAGTAATAATTACAGATGAAGCTCTCGAAGAGGCAGCCCGTTCATCGAGCCGGTATATTCCTGATAGATTTTTGCCTGATAAGGCAATTGATTTGATTGACGAAGCAGCCAGTTTGCAACGCATAAAAAAGGGTGGTGTCCCGAAAAATATCATTAATGTTCAGAAAGAACTTAAAATAATTGTCGCAAAGAAAGAAGACGCAGTTTTGGCGGAAGACTTTGAATATGCCGCGGAGTTAAAGCAACAAGAAAGCATTCTTTCTACTAAACTTAATAATTTAAAGAAAAGAGAAGGTTTAAGCGAAAATTCAACCCCCCTGATAGATCACGAAAACATTGCAGAAGTAATCTCGATTTCAACGGGCATTCCTGTAACACGCTTGATTCAAAAAGAATCAGAAAGCTTACTTAACCTAGACACACTATTGAAGAAAAACATTATCGGCCAAAATGAAGCGGTTCAAGTTGTTGCAAGCGCTATCAGGCGATCACGAACCGGGGTTTCTGATACCAAGCGGCCGATCGGCTCATTTATGTTTTTGGGCCCAACCGGGGTCGGAAAAACTGAGCTGGCAAAAGTATTAGCAAACGAAGTTTTTGGCAGTGAAGAGGCTTTGGTCAAAGTGGACATGTCTGAGTTTATGGAAAAACATAATGTCTCTCGATTGGTTGGAGCCCCAGCGGGTTATGTTGGTTACGAAGAAAGTGGCCAGCTAACAGAGATTGTTCGTCGCAAGCCGTATTGTGTGGTTCTTTTGGATGAAATTGAAAAGGCGCATCCAGACGTCTTTAATATATTGCTACAAATTCTAGAAGATGGCTATCTGACTGATGCAAAAGGAACGAAAGTTGATTTTCGGAACACAATTATTATCATGACCTCAAACGTTGGGGCCTCGAGACTAAACAAAGAAGTTAAGCTCGGCTTCTCGGCGAAAACCAAGAGTGGGGAGCATGAGATCGAGGAGGAGCACCAAAAAAACACCGAGTTTATAATGGACGATCTCAAAAAACAATTTAAGCCTGAATTCATCAACCGGCTTGATAAGATTGTAGTTTTTAGAGCGCTGACCCAGTTGAGTATGAAAAAAATTGTAAGATTACAATTGCTGGAGTTAGCCAACAGATTAGCACTCAAGAATATAAATTTGAAAGTAACAGAACCGGCCAAGATGCTTTTGGTCGATCGTGGCTATGATCCTGAAAATGGAGCCAGACCACTTCGTCGAGTCATTCAGAATTTAATTGAAGATCCTCTTGCGAATGGGATTCTTTCAAAAGAATTTGAAAATGGTGACACTATATCTGTTTTGAAAGAGAAGAAAGACCTTCGCCTTTTTGTTTTGGATACGGCAAACGCAAAGTCACTCAAAGCACAAAAATAGATTACCCAAAATACTATGTTATAATAGACATACCCGTGGAGGAAAATGAACACGTTGTATGTCTTTATCGCGATAGCCTTAGTGGCTATGGCAATCATCTTTGAACTTATTGAGCGGGTAGCTAAGCTTTCTATGCGTAGTTTTTTTATTGTTTTATCTGGTGCTTTTGTCGGGCTAGTGATGGGGGCGCTTTTGACTTTCCCATTAAGCAAAACTCCTGGAAATTTGGGTGAATGGCTTCCTCTGGCCTGCACTGCATTTTTGGTTTTTGGTTTTGTGACATTTTTCTGGCAACAAAAAGAAGCAGCCAATAAATGGCTTGACGCAATCAATAAATTCTTTACTATCTTCAAAAATAGCAACAATCAACCCCACCAAATTAGCGGTGAAGCAATTGTTGATACCTCTGTTTTGATTGATGGCAGGATCTTGGATATTGCCAAAAGTGGCTTTTGGCAATATAAAATTATTATCCCAAGGTTTATTTTGGCGGAGCTTCAAACAATTGCTGACTCGACCGACTCGGAGAGAAGATCCAAAGGCAGACGAGGCCTCGACGTTATCGAGTCTTTGAGAAAAACCAAAGGAATCAAGGTTGAAGTAATTAGCACTGATGTTGTAGATATTAAGGAAGTGGATGCCAAATTGGTCGCCATTACAAAAAAACTGGATTGTTATCTTTTGACGACTGACTATAACCTAAATAAAGTTGCCAAAGCGGAGGGGCTAAAAGTACTAAATATTAATGAACTTGCTCAAGGTTTGAGGCCGGTAATTTTACCAGGGGAAGAGTTAGAAATAAACATAGTGCATTTAGGCAAAGAAAAAACCCAAGGAGTCGGCTATTTGCCAGACGGCACGATGATAGTTGTAGAAAAAGGTGGGCACATGATCGATAAAAAAGTTAAGGTAAAAATTACTCGAACATTGCAAACCGCTGCGGGTAAGATGTTTTTTTCAAAGATTGTCGATGATAAATAATATACAAAAGAATGTCATTCTTGCACCATATACAACATATCGGATTGGAGGTAAAGCTGATTATTTTTTTATAGCAAAGACCAAGCAAGCCTTGATTAAGGTATTGGAGTGGGCGAAGGATGAAAGTGTGCCTTATGTCATAATCGGAGGGGGGAGCAATCTTTTAATCTCAGACGCAGGTTTTCGTGGGCTTGTTATCCTAAATCGGTTAAATCAATACTCAATAACCGACACCTCTGTAACAGTAGAAAGTGGGATGATTTTATCAGCCCTGGCTCGGAAAACGGTCGATCTAGGGTTAAGTGGTTTTGATTTTGCAGTGAATATCCCAGGTACTGTTGGTGGGGCGGTCGTCGGTAATGCGGGAGCTTATGGGACTGAGACCTCTAATTCATTTGTCTCAGCTCTTGTTTGGTCCGCCAAAGATGGCCAAAATAAATACGAGAAAGATGATATGAAATTTTCATACCGATCATCAGCCCTGAAAAACTGTCATGAAACAGTTTTAATCGAAGCAGAATTTCGAATGCAAAGAGGGGACAGAGAATTGATGCTGGAGAAAGCTGTAAGTGATTTAGAGAAAAGAAAACATGACTACCGAGGCTATTCCTGCGGTAGTTATTTCAAAAATCCGACTGATAAGAAAATAAAGATAAACAAAGAGACTATCGACAATCCTTCGGCTGGATATTTGATTGATAGCCTAGGTTTAAAGGGATTGTTTGTTGGTGGAGCCAGAGTCAGTAAAAATCATGCCAATGTTATCGTGAACGAAAACAAGGCATCCGCAAAAGACATTATAGACCTTGAGAAGTTAATTATTAAAAAAGTCAAAAAGAGATACGATGTCGAGATACAACCAGAAGTGACAAAAATAGGCATATTTTAGTATTATCATTTATTTTGGTAACAAAAAAGGTGCCAATTGGCACACTCTATTTATAATTACTTAAATATTTATTTAATAGGGTTATGACAAAGCAAGGTTGGTAAAGTATGTTGGGAGGGCGGAGCGCACAGAATGTGTGCGCTCCGCCCGATGCTCACGCCTAACGACTAGGCTTTCGCGCGCGACCTCTTGCGAGCGTTCTTGGTCTTGCCACCGGTGGGAGCCGGCTTGGCTCCGTTCGAGCCCTTCTCGGGCCCGGCCGTTGAGGTGGCGAGCTTCCTCGCCTTCTGGGCGGCTTTGCGAGCATCCAGGGTCTGCGGATCGGCCTTGGCTCTCTGGGGCCGGTCGTGGTTGCGAAGAACCTTCACCGCCTCAGCGAGGACCATGGGATTGAGGTACCTTTCGGCGCCATCGACCCCGCGCTCCCGACAGAGGTAGAATGCCACCTCGGCAAGGAACCGTCGCGTCTGCTCGAAGTTGCCGAGCGCGACTTCCTTTCTCACTCCCCAGAGGTGGCAGTGGTAGGCCTTCAGTTTCATGATCTTGTCGGTTACGAAGCCGATCCTGACCCGGCTCTGGTTGGCCGTGAAGACCAGCCAAGCCTCGAGGCAGCCCATCAAGGCCTCCTCGGTGTCGACTCCGAGGGCCTCCTCGAACTCGAGGTAGGTCCGTGCGTTCGGCCCGAAGGCCTCGTTGGCGGTGGACTCGGACATTTTCGGCTCCTTTTTCATGGTTTTAAAACCGTTAACATATACTTTAAGGCTTTCGATGCACGACTATCTTTCGATAGAGTTACCTGAGCCTTTGATAACCTTGCTTTGTCAATGAACTTGGTACTTCGAAAGAGTATAATTCTCTCGAACAGCGAATATAATAACACAAAAGAAATAGAAAGTCAATACTATTATCTAGGATGTGTATAGCTGTAATAGCTCAACAAACAAGAAGCCGCTC
>JBAXEY010000004.1:0-43542 GCA_037140175.1 bacterium
TACTATTATCTAGGATGTGTATAGCTGTAATAGCTCAACAAACAAGAAGCCGCTCGATTGACGTATTCGCGAAAACACATCTCACTTGCGGCTCCAACTATAGTTTAACAGTACGCCTAATTTTAGGCAGCTTACTGTATTCAGCTATAGCCCTTCCTTTGCCAATCCTTCAAAATACAGACTGAGTCCGTAGCTCTATTAACTTGCCAGATAGCTTCTTTTATTCACTATCTAACTCGTCATAGTCGAGCGCGTAGCTCAAGCCTTGGCATCTGTATCTCTCCAGCTTAACCGGGAAGAAACATTAATCAGTATTGGATTACGGAATAATTTTTCCTCACGACTAAGAATAGATTTATTATAGCAACTTTTTATTTTAGTGTCACGGTAATATTACCACTAGTCGTCAAGCCTATCTTGTCAGTGATTGTTGCTATTATGTCGGCCGAACTACCCGTCGGTTTTTCAAAAGTGACGATATATGTATTATCCGTTAGGGTTGCTTCTTTCTTTTGATCTCCAATTTGGACCATGACTGATTGAACGCCGTTGGGAGCTGAAACGCTCAAGGTGACAATGTAAGGCGTGACAAATTCTTCGCCAGTTTTGGGGCTAACAAAGGTGACTGTTGGGGAGCCTTGGTTTAATGGACAAGTGTCTTTGCCAATTTGGTCTGCTCCAGAAGTTGAATAACCGCTACTAGCCGCCCAAGCTCCAATAGGAGCAAACCATCTGTTGTAGGCTGCATCCGTGGAGGGGATTTCAGCAGTGACTGAATTTATGGTTTTAACCTCAATCTGCGCTTGATCTGGAGGACAGCTATCATTGACAGTTTTGCCCGACATCTTATTGATTTTAACTTCTGTTGCTCCGACCGCATTTTGTATTTTGTACCAAGATGGAAAGATGTCAGTCACTGTTTTACTGCCAGTTGTTGGTTTTTTGCCAGTGACGGCATCAAGGGTGACCGTTTTTATACCACTAGGTCTAGCGAATTGTTCTACTGGTGTATTGGCCAAGGCTTTAGTCATATAATCATGCCAGATCGGCGCGGCTGCGATCGAGCCGCCGGCCTTTGTCATGGGAGTCCCATCGTTATTTCCTGCCCAAACTCCGGTTACTAAGCTCGGCGTATAACCCATAGTCCAAGCATCTTTATAATCATTAGTTGTTCCTGTTTTTGCGGCAACTGGACGTCCCCTCAAGGTTAGCGCACTTCCTGCGCCAAAAACTTCAGCTCGAGCATAATCATCAGATAAAACATTGCTTATCAGGTATGCTACTTGTGGGTCCAAAACTCTTTTCCCAGTTTTGTCTTTATATTCATCAATCGTTTTCCCTTTCGAGTCTTCGATTTTTACATACCACGATGGTTCCTGTTTGACTCCGCTGTCTGCAAAAACTCCATAAGCATTGGTCATATCTAGAAGCTTTACTTCTCCAGCTCCCAAAACGAGGGATAGTCCGTATTGACTCTTGTCATTTAGGGTTGTTATTCCCATAGCGTGAGCCGTATCTATGACATTATTAATGCCAGCGATATAGAGTGTCTTAACAGCTGGTATGTTTAGGGATGTTTGGAGTGCTTTTCTCATTGTGACTGGGCCACGGAAACGGCCGTCATAATTATTTGGCACATATCCACCGCCGAAGTCAGTTTTTAAATCGAAAAGGACACTACCGGGTCCCCAATTATCTAATTTCCAGGCTGTTGCATAGGCAAAAGGCTTGAACGAAGAACCCGGCTGTCTATCCATAACCGCAACGTTAACATTCCCGTCAATCTCTTGATTGAAAAAATCTCGACTACCGACCATGGCTATTATTTGCCCTGTCTTGGGGTCCATAGAGACAAGGGAGGCATTTGAAGCATTATATGCTTTTCTGTTTTTATCAACATTGGTTGCGACGGCCTCTTCGGCATATTTTTGTTTCTCTAAATCTAGGGTTGTATAGACTTTCAGGCCACCCTCATTGACTAGCTTCTCGCCGTATTTCTCTGCTAACTGCTCTTTGACATACATCACAAAATGAGGTGCAGTAATAGAGCCATAGGGGTTGGTGGAGAAAGCAATATCTTTCTTCTGGGTAGACTCTGCTTCTTTTTTAGTAATATACTTCTGGTCAGCCATATCTTCTAGGACACGATTTTTACGATCAAGCAATAGTTGCTTGTTTGAGCCATAAGGAGAGTAGTAAGTCGGTGCTTGGGGCAGGGCGGCTAAAGTGGCGCACTCTTCCAGGCTCAGGTCCTTTATGTCTTTATTAAAATAAGTTTTGGATGCTACTTTGATGCCATAAGCATTTGAGCCATAGGGTATTTCATTTAAATACATTTTCAGAATATCGTCTTTTTTGTACATCTGCTCGATTTCAATTGACAAAATTATTTCTTTTATCTTACGAGAGTAGGACCTTTCGGTCGTGAGGAGGGCATTACGAACAAACTGTTGAGTGATTGTCGAGCCACCCCCCTTGGATCTATTACCAAATATTACTCCAGTGAAAGCACGGGCAATACCTCGGAAGCTGAAGCCACCATGTTTATAGAAATCCTTGTCTTCAATAGCTATAGTTGCATTTTTACAGTTTTGCGGAATTTCATTCCAGCCTGCCATAAGACGGTTTTTATCACCATGTATCTCATATAGAAGCTTACCGTTACGATCGAATATTTGAGTCGATTGGGCTGAGATACGAGCATTAATCTTGTTGGGAGTGGGTAAATCCTTGGCATACCAAGCAAAGATACCAAACATTAAACCAAAGAATATTATAGCCACAAAGCCAATTTTCTTCCAGCCATTTTTTGTTGTAAAAAGATTTTTTAAAGATTCTTTAAAACTTGTAAAATTAAAATTCTTAATTGAAAAACCTTTATTTCTTCTGGAGCTAACTGTTTTTCGTGCAGATCTTGGACGAGAAAAAGTGCGGTAGCTTCTCCTAGAACGCCGTTTTCGTGGTTTATATAAAGGCATTTTTACTCCATTGTGTTTGAAATATACCTAAAAAAGTGTATATTAGTTAGGTAATTAATATTGAAATTCAACGAGTAAATTATAAATATATTTATTAAATTTGTCAAGGAAGGCCAAGATGGAAAAAATTAATGAAGTATTGAGCCGAGGCGTCGAAGAAATATATGTTAAGTCAGAGCTTGAAAAAGCTTTAAAATCAGAGAAAAAATTAAGAATTTATTATGGTGTTGATCCTTCTGGGGCAGAAATTCACCTCGGCCATGCAGTTTGTCTGAGAAAACTGCAATATCTACAAGAGCTCGGCCATAAAATAATTTTTTTGATTGGGGACTTCACTGGAATGATTGGCGATCCAACCGACAAATCAGCAGTGCGACAGCCCCTCACCCGCGAAAAAGTTCTTGAAAATGCCAAAACCTACAAGAAGCAAGTATCAAGGTTTTTGAACTTTAGCGGCAAGAATGCGGCGGAGATTCGATTTAATAGTGAATGGAATGACAAACTAACCTTTAGGGACTTGATTGAACTCTCAGCAAATTTCACGGTCCAGCAATTATTAGAGAGAGATATGTATCAGCTGCGATTATCGCAAAATAAACCGATTGGTTTGCATGAATTTCTTTATCCTGTAGTCCAGGGCTATGATGCGGTGATGCTTGATGCAGACCTGCAGGTTGGCGGAACTGATCAGACTTTTAATATGCTTCAAGGCCGAAGTTTAATGCGATCGTTAAAAAACAAAACACAAATGGTAGTGACAATTAAGCTTCTTGAAGGTTCGGATGGTCGAAAAATGTCTAAAAGTTTTAATAATATTATTGCGGTGGACGAGCTTCCAAGCGAGATGTATGGGAAAGCAATGTCGATAAAAGATGAGTTGATTATCCAGTATTTTGAGCTTGCTACTGAACTCTCAATGACAGAAATTGCAAAATTGCAAAAAGAATTAGATTCAGGTAAAAATCCGCGATCCATTAAAGCAAAATTAGCCTATGAATTAGTTAAAATCTATCATGATGATAAAGAGGCAAAAAGGGCAGAAAGCATTTTTGATCAAACCTTTGTCAAAAAGGAGATTCCTGACGAAATAGAGGAAGCACAAATAATGGATAAAAATTGGGAACTTGCAGAGTTAATGCTTTTTGTGAAGTTAGTCAATTCCAAATCTGAGGCAAGACGCTTGATTGATCAAGGTGGCGTCAAAGTTGATGGTGCCGTGATTGGTGATAGGGAAGAGATAATCAGGCCAACGGATGGTATGGTTGTTCAAACTGGTAGAAGAAAGTTTGTACGAATTAAACTTGATCGCTAATGAACCTACAAAACCCTATTTCAGAGTTAGCCGGCATCGGCGAGCTCCATACAAGAAAATTAGAGAAACTTGGCATTAGAAACTGCGAAGATCTTTTGTGGTATTTACCTAGACGCTGGGATGACTATTCACATATTGTGCCCATAAAGGGAATTAGGCCTGATGAATTGGTCAGCATCAAGGGGAGAGTATCGGAAATTGGAAACCGGAGAGTTAGAAACGGAATGACCATTACCGAAGCGTTAATAGTTGATAACTCTGGGGTGATAAAGGCGATATGGTTTAATCAGCCCTTTTTGACAAATTCCTTGAAAGCTGGAGACGAACTTTGTTTATCAGGAAAATTAGAATTGAATCGAAACTCAGTGGGAATGACTTCACCAGCTTTTGAAAAAATTAACTCAGACGAAATCGATGACTTGACTCATGTTGGAAGGATTGTGCCTATATACACTGAAATAGAAGGTATCTCATCCAAATGGCTTAGATCGAAAATTAAACCCTTAATGAAGCTCATCTATTCAATTAGAGATTATCTGCCCGAGGAAATAAAAAAGGAACAAAATTTGATTGATTTGCCCGCGGCAATACGGCAAATGCATTTTCCAGAAAACTCGTCACAACTGAAAAGAGCAAAAGACAGACTTGATTTTGATGAAATGTTTCTTTTACAGCTGGCAGTCCTAAACTCGAGGAAAAAGCTAAGCCAAGAAAGAGCGATAACAATTCCTTTTAACGAAGCGTTGATCAAAGGATTTGTAAAAGACCTGCCTTTTCAACTCACGAACGCTCAGAGGAGGTCAACATGGGAGATATTGCAAGACCTCGCGAAAGTCCAGCCAATGAGTCGTTTGCTTCAAGGTGACGTTGGCAGTGGCAAAACAATTGTCGCCGCCATAGCTATGCTAAACACGGCCATATCAGGGAATCAAGCCGTTCTTTTATGTCCAACAGAGATTTTGGCTCGACAACATTTCGAAAATATAAATAAACTCCTAACTTTTTATGGAGTTGATTGTTTTCTGCTGACTGGCTCAACGTCAAAAGTTGAAAAAGAGAGTATTTATAATAAGATTAAGGAAGGCGAAGCAAGGATTATTGTGGGGACTCATGCATTGTTAGAGAAAGGGGTGGAGTTTTGGCGCCTCGGTCTTGCAATTGTAGATGAACAGCACCGCTTTGGAGTTGATCAGCGCTCAGCTCTACGTAAAGAAAGTATTTCAACTAAAACATTGCCACATTTTTTAACCATGACAGCCACACCAATTCCACGGACTTTATCTTTGACAATTTTTGGTGATTTGGACATTTCTGTTCTCGATGAGCTTCCGGCTGGGAGGAAGCCAGTTATAACTCGTCTTATATCTGACCAAAAAAGGAGTGATGGATACAAATTTGTCGAGGATGAAATAAAAAAGGGGAGACAGGCCTTTGTCGTCTGTCCTTTGGTCGGAGAGGATGAAAGCGAAGAAAACGACAGAAAATCTGTGCTGGCAGAATATGAAAATCTTACAAAAAATATTTTTCCAACGTTGAAAATTGCTTTTATCCATGGCAGAATGAAATCAGCCGAGAAAGAAGAGATTATGAGAAACTTTTCTTTGGGGAAAACAGACATTCTAGTCTCGACCTCAGTTGTGGAGGTAGGTGTAGATATTCCTAATTCGTCAATCATGATAATTGAAGACGCAGATCGGTTTGGTTTGTCCCAGTTACATCAATTCCGGGGACGGGTTGGTCGTTCTGAACAACAATCATATTGCTTTTTGTTTACCAAATCCGTCAACGAACTAACATTAAAACGATTGAATGCTCTCGTTAGTACAAATAATGGTTTTAAATTAGCTGAAACTGATTTGGAGATTCGTGGACCAGGGGACTTTATTGGATCCCGACAACATGGTCTGCCTGATATTAAAATGAAAAATCTAATGAATCTGGTCTTAATCAAAAAAACTAGGGAAGCGGCGACTAAGTTTTTACTCAAAAATAATCTTGAAAATAACGCGGCCTTGTGTGAAAAAACAAAGTCATTTGACTTAATTCTTTATTTGGAGTAACAAAGATGAAAGACAAAAGTAAGCTTCAGCTAAGAATCGGAATAGTTCTAATATCCCTAATTATGTTTCTATCTGGCATTCTAATTTACACCTCAAAGGAGGGTCCAGTTAGTTTTGTGAAGGGGGAAGCCACTCAAGGAGTTGAAGGTAACGCATCGGTCCCAACAGCACCCCAGCAAAATGTGCTAATTAGTATAAATAAGGCCTCTTTGGAAGACCTTGATTCATTACCAGGCATTGGGGAGGTTATTGCACAAAGAATTATCGATTATCGCAACAGGGTAGCAGGATTTAAAACCGTTGAAGAAATAATGGAAGTTTCTGGGATCGGTGAGGTCAAATATAACAATATTAAAGGATTGATTAGCTTATAAAGGTCAATTCAATTTTTTTGTTTATTGATAAACGTTTTGTTATACTACAAAAAGGAGGGACAATGAAGAAAAAGAAAACGGTTGGCGAGAAATCACCTAAATTGTCGGAACAACCAGAGATTTCAGACGAACAACAAAGAGAGGTATCTTCTGATGAAGGGGAGGTAAATGCATCGATTACAGATCAGGCTTTTACTGACGATATTCCTGAACCAGGAGGCAAAGATGAGGGGATTGTGGCTGGTTTCGACAACGCCGCAGATAATGAGGAAGAGTTGATCGCAAAAAAAGAAGAAGAGGACAAGGCAGACCTACCCAAAAAACCCTTTCGTCCAGCCATATTTGGACTAGGAGTACTCTGCGGATTAATAGTGGCTATGATTATTTTTGGAATCTATTACTATCTTGCAGGGCAGGAAGTTTGTAACGGATATAATAGTGTTACAAACTCTGAAAAAAAATTAACCAGCTTGATTACCTCCCAAAAAAACCGCGAGTCAACGACACTGAGTGAATGCCCATCAGCGCTGACAGAAACCGAGAAAGCTGAAATATCAGATTGGAAAATCTATCAAAGCGAACAATATAAAATATCGTTCAAAGTTCCTTCAGACTGGTTGCAGGAAAAACCAGCGACGGCAAATCAGTTCTTCTTTAAAGCACCGGGTGAAGTGTCTGTTTATTTGACGGTTGGGATGGACTTAGCTACAGTAAGCTCCGTAAAAGACGGCTATAGACTAGCTTCAACTACAACCCAGAAGGTAGCCTGTCAGATGGCAAAAACAACTACCTATACGGACGAAGAAAGCAACTCTGATCAAATAGAGAAAAACAAACTACAGATTGTCAAGTTTTCTGCATTGGATATTCCTTATCAGTTTGATTATACCTGGCAGACCGATCTAGGAGCCTCGATATCAGCTGATTACCAAGACAGATTTAAGCTGATATTAAAGACAGTAACCCTTACTGAGTAGTTAAAAGAATTAAGTCCAGGCAAAGCCTAATGCTCCGCCTGGACTTTTTATTAAAAATTATTTCTTAGAGATGTGCTGGGGCTTAGCTCGGAGCAACTCCGATAAGTATGAGAGTTAGTATAACCAAAGCAACGATAGATCCGAGGCAGAGCAGGTAGCCAAACACGGTGCCGTCGACTTCTTTTTTGATTACTTTGGTCATCCTTTTCATTCATTCCTCCATGGACAGGGTGCTAGAGTACGATTATCAAGTGCTCATCTCGCTTATGATATCGATGTAAGTGATATTCTAAAGGGAGAGGGCCCGAGTGTCGTGTCTCGCACGACAAATACTCGGGCCCAGACGGACAATCAACTCTGCGTCTACGCAGTATCGGTTGCCCGGAATTCAGAGAGCAGTTTTCCTGCCCTTTTGATGATCAGCAAGCTAGTCGAAATGAGGCAATTGTGTGAGGACCTCGTGGATGGTTAAGATGATCAAGCGCGCAGTCGACCGAATCGCACTCCGCACCAATCATCTCCCAGACTTCCCTGCAGGTTATGTCGTCTCTCTGCGAACGTTTTGCACTAGGATGAACGAGAATGCTCCCATCCACGGCACAAACTTCGCATCTTGCGCACTGTCCAGTCCCATGGTTCTCACATGTAAACTCCATCTAGGACCCCTCCGGTCAGTGGTTTGTGAATTAGGTTGAGACTAACTCTCCTTTCCTGGTCAGCATCAGTAGTACAATAAGTGCTTCTTGCCTGCAAAACAGACTTGATTAAATAAATATACCATAATTAGTAATATGTGTCAAATAATAATTTTAACCATACTAAATGTTAAAAAAATAATCTCGTTCTAATTGAAAAAAAGTTTTATTTATACTAAAATGACATAGTCTTATCAGCCCGGGTGGCGGAATTGGTATACGCGCTAGTCTTAGGAACTAGTGCCAGAAATGGCTTGCGAGTTCGAGTCTCGCCTCGGGCACCAGAAATATTAATTAGAAGGAGGCCACATGTCAGTAATAAACCTAAAAAACGACCAATTTGATAACGAAGTCCTAGAATCCAAAATTCCAGTAATAGTAGATTTTTATGCAGATTGGTGTGGGCCATGTAAGGCTATGGCTCCGATCTTTGACGATGTTAGCGAACAGCTCAAGGACCAAATTAAATTTGTAAAAGTAAACGTTGATGAATGTCAAGCCGTGGCTCAAGACTATGGAGTAATGAGTATTCCCACTTTGATAATCTTTAAAAATGGCAAGATTGCAAAATCGCTTACGGGGCTACAGGATAAAGAGAGTATCGTAAACGAACTAAAAGCAGTCTTATAATAAACCCGAATAGAAGAAAGGAAAAAATTGAACATAAAAAGGGAAAAAATAGGCGAAAAGATAAAGTTAACTATAGAAGTTGAAGCGGAAATATTAAAGAAGGCTTCTGATGAAGCTTACAAAAAAATGGCGAATCAGGTAAAGATCGACGGATTTCGTCCTGGCAAAGCACCCAGACATATCGTCGAAAAAGAAATTGGACAGGAAAGACTAGATGCAGAGATCCTAGACAAGGTTATCCCAGAAACTTACTATCAAGCAGTAATCCAGGAAAAACTCAATCCAATCGGTCAACCCGAAGTAAAAATGATCAAATTTGTGCCAACTGATGGCCTAACTTACGAAGCGGTTGTTGAATTAATGCCAGAGATAAAGTTGCCTGATATAACAAAGGTCAAAGTTAAAAGTAGCGTTCCTAAGGTTACTACTGAGGAGATTGAAGCAGTCCTTGAGGATTTATCTAAACAGTTGGCTAAATATTCACGGGTTGCGCGTGCCGCCAAAGCGGGAGATCAGATTGTAATTGACTATGATGGCTTTGTTGATGGGCTGGCTTTCGAGGGCGGGAAAAGCGAAAAATATCCTTTTGTTTTGGGTCAAGGAAAAATGATTCCTGGCTTTGAGGATCAAATTGCTGGGATGAAGGAGAAAGAGGAGAAAGAAATTGAGGTTACATTCCCGAAAGAATACCACGCAAACAACTTAGCTGGGAAAAAGGCTAAATTTATAATTAAACTCCACGAGGTCAACGAAATAAATTTACCAGAGATTAATGATGAATTTGCTACCAAGATTGGTCCCTTTAAGGATTTGCCAAAGCTAAAAGAAGACATTGAAAAAGAACTAATGAATACAAAAGTTATTCAAGAAAAAAATCGAGTTGAGTCAGAGATATTAGAGAAGATTTCTGAAAAAATTAATATTCCTTTGCCAGAGGGCTTGGTCCATCAAGAAATTCATAGATTAATACACGAAGCAGAGCATAATTTATCACAACAAGGACTTACGATAGAAAAATACTATGAGGCAACAAAAAAGACGAAAGAAGATTTAGAAAATGAGCTAAAGCCGGAGGCGGAAAAAAGAGTCAAGATTGGCCTAGTATTGAGCGAAGTGGCGAAAGAGATAAAAACAGAAGTGACTGATAAACAAGTACATGATGAGATTCATCGCCGACTTGATAAGGTTCGAGAAGAAGAAAAGAAGCAAGCAGAAATTTTTTATGATTCAGAAGAAGGACACAAACAAATTGAGAATTTGTTGATTGGAGAAAAAGTTATAGCTTATCTTTATGAATCTTGTACAATTTCATAGTCAATTAAGTAGTGACAAATATCAGATATTTGCAAAATAGTCTGATTTGTGTTATAAACTTGTATATTAAGAAAAGGAAGGCTAGGCCTTCTTTTTTGATGAGAGATTGACAATGATAGCCCTGTACGGCAAAACTCATGGGTGTAAGAATCGACTAGAGGAGTTGCATAATGGGTTTTCTTGGTGGGAAAAAGACACAAGCGAGAGCAACTATCGAGCTTCTAGCCTTTGTGGGGATTAGCTGGATTATCCTCACGAAGAATAAGTATCGTCACTGGCACTTGTTTTGTAGGTGCGACGAAAGATTGGAAGATCTGACTGACCGAGAGCACCAGCCGATCGTCGGCTCTCTTGCTCTAGATGGCAGTCAGAATATCTACTACTACACCCAATGTCTCGACTGTCAACTCAAAGAATACCGACCCGAGACACAGGTCTCAAAAGCGATGGGGTGCTCCGCTTGAACGCGGAGCACCCCCCAAACTTTGAAATTTAATCTGTTATAATATAAACAGAAAGGAATATATAAAATGAAGGAAAAAAATCAGGTTTTAATACCCAGCGTGATAGAGCGGACAAATCTTGGTGAGAGGGTTTATGATATATATTCGAGATTATTAGAAGACAGAATTGTTTTTTTGGGGACAGGAATTGATGATATTGCCGCCAATACAGTGATTGCCCAGCTTTTATTCCTGGAACATACTGACGGGAAGAAGGATATTACACTGTATATCAACAGCCCAGGGGGGAATGTTACAAGCGCAATGGCTATATATGACACGATTCAATACGTGAAGCCCGATGTCTCTACGGTTTGTGTTGGGATGGCCGCTAGCGCCGCCGCCCTAATCCTTACCGCTGGGGCGAAAAATAAGCGGTTTTCTTTGCCCAATACGAAGGTTATGATTCACCAACCAATTGTTTCGGGGATGGAAGGCCAAGTAACAGATATTGAGATTCACGCCAGAGAGCTATTGAGAACAAAAAAACAATTAAATGAAATTCTAGCCAAACATACAGGCCAGAAGGTAGAGAAAATAAATGTAGACGTTGAAAGAGACTATTTCATGACGGCAAAGGAAGCCAAAAACTATGGCTTGATCGACTCAATCATTGAAAGCAAGAAATAAGCAAATAATTAATAATGTTGACAAAATTATAAAATTAATGTAGATTTATGAGTACGACTTTATCGGGAAATAATAGTGAAATTTGTTTCAGATTATTTTCGAGAAGCTCTAAAAAATAAGCCCAACAAGCTTGATCAAGAAAAATGTGAATAGGAACTCCTCTAAAGAGTAAAATTTTAAATTAACATAAGGAGCGGGTATTTTTATGGCCAAAGAAAAAATCGCCTTCGTCGCCACGACCAGAGCCGGTCGAAAGTACTTAAATAAATCACCGAACTCGTTAGCACTGCCTAATTTGATCGAAGTTCAAACCCAAAGCTTTGATTGGTTTATAAAGGATGGTTTACAAGAGTTATTTGATGAACTATTTCCAATTTCAGATTACACAGGGAAAGTAATGTCCCTGGATGTGAAAGACTACTGGTTGAGTGAGGCTAAATATACCGAAAAGGTCTCAAAAGATAAAAAAGTATCTTATGAGGCACCTCTTAAGGCCAACGTCGAACTAACTAATGTAGAAACTGGCAAGAAGAAGATCCAAGAAGTTTTCTTGGGCGATATCCCAGTGATGACAAAACGGGGCACCTTTATTATAAACGGCGTTGAGCGAGTTGTTGTTTCTCAATTGATTCGTTCACCTGGAGTCTTTTTTAATTCTGACAATTCTGGAAACCGCGAACTTTTTGGAGCAAAAATTATACCAGGACGTGGAGCTTGGCTTGAGATAGAAACTTCGGCCCAAGATGTTCTCTATGCAAAGATTGATCGGAAAAGAAAAATTCCAATTACGACTTTGTTGAGAGCGTTTGGATTTTCAACAAACGATCAGATAATAAATCTATTTAAAGACGTAAACACAGACGCTGATCGAGATTATATTAAAAACGCACTCGAGAAAGACCCATCAACAACAGCCGGTGAGGCTTTTGTGGAAGTCTATAAAAGAATAAGACCTGGAGATTTAGCAACTGTCGAAAATGCCCAAAGCTATGTTGAAGGTTTGTTTTTTGATGTAAAAAAATATGATTTGTCGAGAGTCGGGCGTTACAAGATGAACAAGCGGCTTGATTTGGAAGTAAAAAACGTTCGAGCGAATTATATTCTAAGGCCTGAGGATCTAGTTGAAATTATCAAGGAAGTCATTCGCTTAAATAATGGAAATGGGATCGCCGATGATATTGACAATCTTGGTAATCGGCGAGTGAAAACAGTAGGGGAATTATTGCAAAACAAGTTTAGAATGGGCTTACTTCGAGTTGAGAGAATAGTTAGAGATAGAATGAGCACGAATGACCCAAATATTGTCTCGGCTAGCCAGTTGATAAATGTTCGTCCAATCGTCGCTGCGGTCAGAGAATTTTTTGCTAGCTCACAACTTTCTCAGTTTATGGATCAAACTAACCCACTAAGCGAGCTTGCTCACAAAAGAAAGCTAAGTGCAATGGGGCCAGGAGGTTTGACTAGAGAGCGGGCTGGATTCGAAGTTCGAGATGTTCACAAAACTCACTACGGGCGCATTTGCCCAATAGAAACTCCAGAAGGACCAAATATTGGTCTGGTTAGTTCATTGTCTTCATTCTCAAGGATAAACGAGTACGGTTTTATCGAGACTCCTTATAGAAAAGTTTTAAACAAAGTTAAAAATGACGGCAAGTCTGTTGTCGGCTACAGTGCTCTAAAAGAACTGAAAGACAGCAAAGGAAAAACTTTAGTTAAGGCAGGAGAAAAAATAACTGCAACAACAGCTAAAGCGTTATCAAATAATGGCGACGAACATATCTTGATTCAACCAATCGCGACAAAAGAAATTGTATATCAAACTGCTGATGAGGAGAGCCGGTTTATCATAGCTCAAGCAAAGACAGCGGTTGATGAAGATGGTAATTTCTTAACCGAATACGCGATTGCCAGGAGAAAAGGTGAAGCGGATGAGGTAGCAGTAGAAGAAATTGACTATATCGATGTGGCAACGGAACAACCTGTCGGTATCTCTGCGTCACTAATCCCATTTTTGGAACATGATGATGCCAAAAGAGCCTTAATGGGCTCGAATATGCAACGTCAAGCCGTTCCTTTAATAAAACCTGAAGCACCTTTGGTTGGCACGGGGGTTGAGGCCAAGGTTGCCGAAGATACTGGCCAGACAGTGGTTGCAAGTAAAGATGGGGAAGTTTTATCAGTCACAGCAGATCAACTTATCGTTAAATATAAAGACGGCAAAGAGGAAGCACACCTACTTCATAAGTTTGAACAATCAAATACAGATACTTGCATTAACCAGAAAACAGTCGTTGATAAAGGACAAAAATTCAAAAAAGGAGACCTTCTAGTTGATGGAGCCGCCATGGAAAAAGGTGAAGTTGCACTCGGGCAAAATGTTGTGGCTGCATTTATGTGTATGGAAGGTGGAACTTTTGAGGACGCCATTATCATCTCCGAGAGACTTGTCAAAGACGACCGTTATACTTCTATCCACCTAGAAGAATTCCCAGTAGACGTTCGAGATACGAAGCTCGGACCTGAAATCATTACTCGAGATATCCCAAATGTTGGGGACGAAGCCTTAAAAGATCTAGATGAAGGCGGCATTGTTCGAATAGGGGCAGAAGTTCTTGCTGGAGATATCTTGGTTGGAAAAATTACACCTAAAGGTGAAACCGAGCTAACGGCAGAAGAGCGATTACTTCGTGCAATATTTGGTGAAAAAGCAAGAGATGTTAAAGATAGCTCTCTACGCGTTTCACCAGGAGTCCACGGCAAAGTAATTGAGATAAAGATAAAAAGTAGAGATAAGGGAGACGAATTACCAGTCGGAGTTATTCGACAAGTTTTTGTCACTATTGCTCAGATGAGAAAAGTTGCTGTGGGCGATAAAATGGCTGGTCGCCACGGAAATAAAGGAGTTATAGCAAGTGTTTTGCCAGAAGAAGATATGCCTTATTTGGAAAATGGTCAGCCAGTAGACATTATTCTAAACCCAATGGGAGTTATCTCTCGTATGAATTTTGGACAGGTTTTAGAAACTCATCTTGGTTGGGCGGCCAAAGCTCTCGGTCTTAAAATTGCCACTCCAGTTTTTGATGGTGTCACAATCGACCAAATAAAAGCATTATTAAGAGAAGCAAATCTTCCTGAAGATGGACGTGTCCAACTCTATGATGGTCGCTCTGGCGAACCTTTCGCCGAAAGAACAGTCGTTGGAGTTAAATATATGTTAAAGCTCCTACATTTGGTTGAAGATAAAATTCATGCTAGGTCAATTGGACCATACGCGATGGTAACTCAACAACCATTGGGGGGAAAAGCCCAATTTGGTGGACAGAGATTTGGGGAAATGGAGGTTTGGGCCCTCGAGGCATATGGAGCCGCGCATATTCTTCAAGAAGTTCTGACAATCAAATCAGATGATGTTGTTGGTAGATCAAAAGCATACGAATCTGTCATAAAGGGGGAGGACATCAAAGAACCTCGCATACCAGAATCATTTAATGTTTTAGTAAAAGAACTTCAGGGACTTGGACTTGCAGTCGAGCTTGTTCAGGAAGATGGTGACAAAATAACCGAGATAGAGGCAGAAGAAGTAATCGAAGAAATCTATGAAGAGAACATTGAAGAACTAAAAGACTCTGATTTAATAGTCGGTAACGAAGCCGAAAAAACGCTTCCGATGGTTGATATCGCAGATGATGAAGCAAAAGACGATTTTGAAATTTTGGAAAAAGTTGAAGAATAAGAGAGGTATAAAGTGATAATAAACGAGACAAAAAACGAAAATTTCCAAGCCGTAAAGCTAATGGTTGCGTCACCAGCTCATATTTTGCAATGGTCACGAGGTGAAATCACGAAGCCAGAAACGATTAATTATCGGACTCTAAAGCCCGAAAAAGACGGCCTATTTTGTGAAAGAATTTTTGGTCCTTCAAAGGATTGGGAATGTTATTGCGGAAAATATAAAAGAATACGGTATAAAGGAGTTGTCTGCGAACGTTGCGGGGTCGAAGTGACAAGGTCAATTGTTCGACGTGAGAGAATGGGTCATATCAAATTGTCAGTCCCTGTAACTCATATCTGGTTTTTAAGAGGAACTCCAACATCAATCGGTCTAACTTTGAACCTTTCTGTTAGGGATTTGGAAAAAGTCGTTTATTTTGCTAACTTTATTGTTTTAGACGTCAATGAAGAAGCTAAAGCGAATTCATTAAAACAAATTGAAGAAGAGTTCAAAAAACGAAAAACAGAGATTGAAAGCAAGACAAAAGATCAAACTGAACTTACAACACAAATCGAGGAACTAGAGCAATATCGAGACAGCGCTCACGAGGAATTGAGTCAGCTCCAGGTTATGGAAATAATTTCTGAGTCACGCTATCGTGAATTATCAATGAAATATGGTGAAGTTTTTAGGGCCGGGATTGGGGCAGAAGGGATACAAGAGCTTTTAACGAAAATAGACCTTGATGCTTTGGCGGCTAGCTTAAAATACGAGGTGGATAATTCTCAGGGAGTAAAAAGAAAGAAAGCCCTAAAACGGCTAAAGCTTATCGAAGGTTTTGTTAACGCGAAGATACGACCAGAGTGGATGATCCTATCAGTTCTGCCAGTTATTCCGCCAGATTTGAGGCCAATGGTTCAGCTTGACGGTGGTCGATTTGCGACTTCAGACCTAAATGACTTATATCGACGGGTGATAAATAGAAATAACCGCTTAAAAAGATTGCTCGACATGGATGCTCCAGAAGTTATTTGTAGAAATGAAAAAAGAATGCTTCAAGAGGCAGTCGATGCTTTGATAGATAATGGTGCTCGTCGTGATAAAAATGTAGCAACGGCAACATCGAGACGAAAATTACGTTCGTTAGCTGACATGCTTAAAGGTAAACAAGGACGCTTTCGACAAAACCTATTAGGAAAACGGGTAGACTATTCTGGCCGCTCGGTGATTGTCGTAGGGCCAGAGCTTAAATTACATGAATGCGGACTGCCTAAAATGATGGCTCTAGAGCTCTTTAAACCGTTTGTAATATCAAAACTGATTATCGGCGGTTTTGCCCATAATGTAAAAAGTGCGAGCAGAATGATTGAGCGAAGTAAAAATGAAGTTTGGGATGCGCTCGACGAAGTAATTACCGATAAATATGTCCTACTAAATAGAGCACCAACTCTTCACAGGCTCGGGATACAGGCCTTTAAACCAGTTTTGATTGAAGGTAAGGCTATTCAAATACATCCATTAGTATGTGCGGCCTTTAACGCTGACTTTGATGGAGATCAAATGGCTGTCCATGTTCCTTTATCAAAGGCTGCTCAAAAGGAAGCCAAAGAGATTATGCTCTCGACAAATAACTTATTGAAGCCGGCCGCTGGAGAACCAGTCGTTAAGCCAAGCCAAGATATGGTGTTGGGTATATATTGGATGACCGTAGCCGACGAAACGGAACCAAAGGAGATTAAAGCCTACGCCGATAAAGAAGAAGCTATTACTGCTTATGACGATCGTCATATCGGCTTGAGAAAAATTATTAAAATAAAGGTTAATGGAGAATTTATTGAGACAACGGTCGGTAGGTTAATCTTCAATGATATTATGCCAAAAGAAATTGGTTATATTAATGAAACACTTGATTCGAAAAAGCTAGGTCAAATCGTTGATCGAGTTTATAAAATCTGTGGCCAGGAGGCAACCGTAATCCTAGTTGATGAAATTAAGCTACTTGGTTTTCGCTATTCAACAAAATCAGGGATATCTTTTTCTATGGACGATCTGGCTATCCCTACTAACAAAGCAGAAACAATGAGTGAGTTCGAGGAGAAAGAAAACCATATCCACCAGCAGTATTATCAGGGGCTAATTACTGAAGAAGAGAAAACCATTAAAGTAATTGAGATTTGGACAGAGGCTAGAGAAAAACTACAAAAAGACATGGAAATTCAGATGGATCATAACGGTAGCTCTTATTTGATGATGACATCTGGAGCCCGTGGTAAAATGGGGCAATTTTCGCAGATGGCCGGGATGAAAGGGTTAGTGGTAAACGCGGTTGGTCGGATTATCGAGTTACCAATCAAATCAAACTTTAAAGAGGGTTTGTCTTCGCTAGAATTCTTTATTTCAACACATGGTGCAAGAAAAGGTCTCTCTGACACAGCCCTAAAAACATCTGATTCAGGCTACCTAACTCGTCGTCTAGTAGATGTTTCGCAAGACGTTATAGTAACCGAGAAAGACTGCGGAACCAAAGAATCGGCTGTAATCTCCAGAGAGGAGTCTAAATCTATTGGTGAAGATTTTGCTTTCAGGATCAAGGGCCGAGTCCTAGCGAAGAACGTTGTAAACGATAAAACAGGTGAAATTGTCGCTAAAAAAGGAACCATGATTGATGACGATGTCTTCATTAAGATAGATTCGGCTGGGGTAGATGAGGTTTTCATCCGCTCAGTTTCTGGCTGTCACTCTACTTGGGGAATTTGCCAACAATGTTATGGGGCTGATTTGGCCAAAGGCTGGCTAATTCACCTAGGAGAAGCTGTTGGTATTATTGCCGCCCAATCAATTGGTGAGCCAGGAACACAGCTAACTATGAGAACATTTCATGCAGGCGGGGTCGCTGGGGCTGATATTACTCAAGGTCTACCAAGAGTTGAAGAGCTCTTTGAGGCTCGAACGCCCAAAGGCCAAGCTATATTGGCTGAAATCCCTGGACGTATTCATATGGAGACAAATAATAACAGACGAACTATTGAGATTATGTCTCAGGAGCTGAATGAAGAAATATATGATGCCACTGGATATGAAATCGAGGTAAAAAACAATAAATTCGTAGAAGTAAAAGACATTCTAGCGATCAAAGATGGTAAAAAAACCCTTAAAGCCAAAAGTGCTGGAACCATCAAGATTAAAGATCACGAAATTCATATTATCAAAGAAGCCGAGATTAAAAGTTATGAAATTTCTTCACAGATTGGACTTTTAGTTTCTGAGGGAGATATGGTAACTCGTGGTCAAGCATTAACAGAAGGCTCGTGGAATCTAACCGAGGCCTTGAAGCTCTTGGGCGAATTGGCTGTTCAACGCTATATTGTTAAGGAAGTTCAACAGATCTATGCCTCAGAAGGGCAAACAATCAATGATAAACATATTGAGATAATCATTAGACAGATGTTTAGCCGGTGTCGAATCGACGAAGCCTACGGTACGCCTTTCGTAGTTGGAGAAATTGTCTCAAGGACATCTCTAAATAGAGCCAACAAAGAAGCAGTAAAAAATGGCAACAAGCCAGCTGATTCAACAAATCTTTTGTTATCAATCTCGAAGGTAGCTTTGACTACCGATAGCTTCTTGTCAGCAGCATCATTTCAGGAAACAAGCAAAGTTTTGATTGGGGCGGCTGTTGCAGGTAAGGTTGATGATCTTCACGGTCTGAAGGAAAATGTGATTATCGGTAAGCTCATACCTGCTGGTACTGGATTTGATGAAACCTTGACGGAAAAGTGATAAGTTGTTAAAATTCTTAGGATTTAAAGGAGAAAAATGCCTACTATCAATCAATTAATTAAAAAACCTAGAAAAACTACAGCCAGGAAATCAAAATCACCTGCACTGCAGAAAGGTTTTAATGCGCTTAAAAATCGAGCTGTTCCGGCTTCGAGCCCCCAAAAAAGGGGAGTTTGCGTAAAGGTCACAACACAGACCCCAAAGAAGCCAAACTCAGCTTTGCGTAAGATTGCTAGAGTTAGGCTTTCAAACCAAATGGAAGTTACCGCGTATATACCAGGAACAGGTCACAACCTTCAGGAACATAGCGTAGTTATAATACGCGGTGGACGTGTCAAAGATTTGCCTGGAGTTAGATATCATATTGTCAGAGGTTCACTAGATACTAGTGGAGTTGCAAATCGTAAACAAGGTCGTAGCCGTTATGGAGCAAAGAAAAGTTAAGGAGAGAAAATGCCAAGAGACCCCAGAAAAGTCGCCAATCGAAAACTAGAACCAGACATGAAATACAAAAGTGTTTTGGTTACTAAATTTATTAATAAAATTATGTTGGACGGGAAAAAAGCTTTAGCCACCAACCTAGTTTATGGTGCCCTCGATCAAATAGAAAAGGAGGTTGGCAAACCAGCCTTGGAAGTTTTTGATCAGGCAGTCAAAAACGTAGCACCAGTTCTACAGGTAAAATCTCGTCGAATAGGCGGTGCGAACTATCAGGTGCCGATGGAAGTAAAAGGTCAAAGGCGTCTCCATTATGCCTTTGTTTGGATACGCGAAGCCGCCAGAAAGCGTTCTGGAGTACCATACGACAAGGCATTAGCCCTAGAACTACTGGACGCCTATAAAAACACTGGAACAGCAATCAAAAAGAGAGAAGATACTCATAAGATGGCTGAAGCGAATAAAGCTTTTGCCCATTTTGCACGGTACTAATAATAAAAAAATTATTCAAAACACTTAGTTTTAGGTTTGGAGAAGGGAAGAGATGTCGCGAGAAATTAGCTTAGAAAAAACAAGGAATATAGGAACTATTGCTCACATTGATGCTGGCAAAACAACAGTTACCGAGGGGATTTTGTATATCACTGGGAGAGTCCACAAAATTGGCGAAGTTCACGAGGGTGAAGCCACTATGGATTGGATGGAGCAAGAACGAGAACGTGGAATTACTATCACTTCGGCCGCTACTACTTGTTTTTGGCACGATCATAGGATCAATATCATTGATACACCTGGGCATGTGGACTTTACTGTTGAAGTAGAACGGTCACTGCGTGTTCTGGATGGAGCGGTTGTTATTCTTGATGGGAAAATGGGAGTTGAGCCTCAAAGTGAGACAGTTTGGCGCCAGGCGGATAAATATAATGTTCCGAGAATGTTTTTTGCTAACAAAATCAATCAGACTGGAGGAGATTTTTATAAAAGCTTAGCCTCAGTAAGGGAACGGTTGTCGAGAAACACGTATCCAATCCTATTGCCGATAGGCTTCGAACAAGAAATGTGTGGAGCAGTTGATTTAGTTGAAATGAAAGCTTACAAATACAAAGAATATACCGATAAAAAACTCGAAGAGACTGAGATACCAGCCGATATGACCGAAAAAGTAAAAAAATTCCGCGAAGAATTAATTGAAAAAGTAGTTGAGCATGATGATGCGGCCATGGAAAAATACCTTTCAGGAGAAGAAATAACCGCACCAGAGCTAAAGAAATTAATTAGAAAAGCGACAGTTTCGGGGGAATTTTTCCCATTTCTAGGCGGTGATGGAAGGGGAGTAATTGTCTCTCTTTTAGTTGATGCTATAATCGACTACTTACCTTCACCACTAGAGGTTAAGCCAGCAATGGCAACTGATCCTAAAACTGGAGAAGAAATAGAGATTAAGGCAACTGACGATGAACCATTTGCAGCACTCGCATTCAAAGTGGCAGCGGACCCTTTTGTGGGCAAATTAATATTTTTTAGATCGTATAGGGGAACTCTTAAAAAGGGTTCATATATAATAAACGCCACCACCGGTAACAAAGAAAGAATCGGGCGAATTGTCCGTTTGCATTCAAACCATAGAGAAGAAGTTGAAGAAGTTTTCTCTGGTGAAATTGCGGCCGCAGTTGGTTTGGGCAAGACGACTACAGGAGACACTCTTTGTGACGTGAATAATTTAATAATACTGGAAAATATTGAATTTCCTGAACCAGTTATTGAAATTGCGATCGAGCCAAAAACAAAGGCAGATCAGGAGAAAATGGGTTTGGCCCTATCGCGTCTTGCTGAGGAAGACCCCACTTTTAGAGTTAAAACAGATGATGAAACCAGTCAAACAATTATCTCGGGTATGGGTGAATTACATTTGGAGATTATCGTTGATCGGATGAAGCGAGAGTTTAAGGTCGAGGCAAATATCGGGAAGCCTCAGGTTGCCTACCGAGAAACAATTAAAACAAAAGTTCAACAAGAAGGAAAGTTTATTCGGCAATCTGGTGGTCGTGGACAATATGGCCATGTATGGATTGAAATAGAACCACAGGAAAAAGGTCTTGGCTATGAATTTGTTAACAAGATTGTTGGCGGAAATATTCCTAGAGAATATATTAATCCAGTCGAAAACGGTATTAAGGAAGCTATGGCCAATGGAGTTATCGCTGGCTATCCCGTAGTCGATGTAAAGATTACTCTTTATGATGGCTCATTCCATGAAGTCGATTCGTCAGAGATGGCTTTTAAAATTGCTGGTTCGATTGCCTTCCAAGAAGGTGTACGTAGGGCGAATGCAATTATTCTGGAGCCAATTATGAAGGTAGAAGCAACTGTCCCAGAAGAATATATGGGTGATATTATGGGCGACCTAAATTCAAAAAGAGGTAGAATCCAACAAATGTCTGATCGCGGGAATGCGAAGGTTGTTGACGCGTTAGTTCCGTTGGCAGAAATGTTTGGTTATGCCACAAATCTACGCTCAATGACTCAAGGTCGGGGTAACTATACAATGGAATTTGACCATTATGAGGAAGTACCGCGAAATGTAGCTCAAGAAATCATTACAAAGCGTGGGAAAAAACCAGTTGAGGCTGAAGAAAAATGATAGAAAACTGTTGCAGAAAAGTGGAAATTATAGTAAATTATTTGAGCGACAAATAAATACATAGTGTTCCACGCGAAGGATTAGTGTGGATAAGTTTGTTTAGTCAAAAAACATTAAGTTAATCCGTTGAAAACGGATCGGCCAAAGGCCGAAAAGGAGATTTAAATGGCAGAAACATTCCAAAGAACAAAACCTCATGTCAATGTCGGGACAATTGGCCACGTCGACCACGGTAAAACAACCTTGACTGCCGCCATTCTAAAAGTCCTAGGCGATAAAGGCATGGCTAAGGTTGAAAAATTTGAAGAAATTGACAGCGCTCCAGAGGAAAGAGAACGTGGTATTACGATCGCGACTCATCACTCCGAATACGAGACAGAAAAACGTCACTATGCTCACGTTGACTGTCCTGGACATGCAGACTATGTCAAAAATATGATTACTGGTGCGGCTCAGATGGACGGCGCTATTTTAGTAGTTGCGGCAACTGATGGACCAATGCCTCAGACTAGAGAGCATTTATTACTGGCAAAACAAGTTGGAGTACCAAAGATCGTTGTCTATATGAACAAAGTTGACCAAGTAGCAGACGCAGAAATGCTTGATTTGGTTGAAATGGAAATAAGAGAACTTCTTACAAAATATGAATTTGATGGTGACAATGCTCCAATAATCCGAGGTTCAGCTCTTAAGGCCTACGAAGGTGATGCTGAAGCACAGAAATCTATTATGGAGTTACTTGATGCTCTAGATACATTTATTCCTGAGCCAGTTAGAGATATCTCTAAGCCTTTCATGATGGCCGTTGAAGATGTTTTCTCGATAAAAGGTCGAGGAACAGTCGCAACTGGTCGTATCGAAAAGGGAGTTGTCAAAATCAACGAAGAAGTTGAAATCGTCGGAATTAAACCAACCCGTAAAACAGTCGTCACGGGTATCGAAATGTTCAAAAAACAACTTGACCAAGGTCAGGCTGGTGATAATGCTGGGGTTTTACTTCGAGGAATAGAAAAAAACGACATTGAACGTGGTATGGTCTTGGCAAAACCAGGCTCTATTACACCTCATACCGAATTTGACGCAGAAGTTTATATTCTAACAAAAGAAGAAGGCGGACGACACACTCCATTCTTCAAGGGTTACAAACCTCAATTCTACATTCGAACAACAGACGTTACTGGTGAAATCACCTTTGAAGGTGAAATGATTATGCCAGGAGATCGAGTTAAAATGGGCGTCAAGCTTATTCAGCCAATTGCGATTGAAGAAGGTCTAAACTTCGCGATTCGTGAAGGCGGACGAACAGTTGGATCTGGTATCGTAACCAAGATTAATAAGTAGTAACAACTATGGCCGAAGAAAAAACAAAACAACGAATTAGAATAAAGCTTAAAGCTTATGATCACAAGATTATTGACCAATCTTCGGTGCAGATTATCGAAGCTGCCGAACGAAGCGGAGCTCTAGTCATGGGTCCTATCCCATTACCGACCGACCGCAGTCCAATTACAGTTCTTCGAGCTAGCAATATCGATAAAGATTCAAGGGAACAGTTTGAAATGAGAATTCACAAAAGATTAATTGATATCACAGACTATACCAACAAGACAGTTGATGCTCTGATGAATATTAATCTACCAGCTGGAGTCGATATCGAAATCAAGATGTAAACAGTCAGATAAACTATTATAAAAAGAACCCATTTTATGGGTTCTTTTTATAATTAGGGCGCTAATTCATTTTTTCCAAATGAAACGCCTTCAACGTACAGAATCTGGGCCATCTCGTAATTCGATGAGAAACTGTTGACTTTTGTGGCGAAATTGAATATAATTTTTCTTGCGTTTGTACAACTTAACAAACAAACCAAGCGGGGATTAGACAAGTCAAAGAAATTTGATACTATCTTCTTGCCGATGTGTATTTTTTTAGGTAAAAAACATGAAAAAAATAATTGCAAAAAAAATTGGCATGACTCACATCTTTGACGAAGCAGGGAACTTTGTTCCTGTTACTGTTGTTGAGGCTGGCCCTTGTGTTGTCACTCAGATCAAGACTGTTGAAAACGAAGGCTACAATGCTATTCAAATTGGTTTTGGAAAAGGTAAAAATCTAGTCAAGCCATTGTTGGGCCACCTAAAAAAATCAAAATCAGAGAGTAAAACCCTACGAGAAATAAAATTAGAAAATATCGACGAGTCAGTGAAAGTTGGAGATGAGATCAAGGTCGATATTTTTAATGAAGGTGATTTGGTTAAGGTTGTCGGAACATCAAAGGGCAAAGGCTTTGCTGGCACTATCAAAAGACATAATTTTCACCGAGGGCCCAAAACACATGGCTCTCACAACTATAGGGCACCAGGTTCAATCGGTGCAGCCTATCCTGAGCATGTCTTTAAGGGAAAGAAACTGCCCGGTCAGATGGGTCACGAACAAGTTACGGTCAAAGATTTGAAGATTATTAAGATAGACAAAGAAAATAACTTGCTTGCAATTCGCGGTGCTATACCAGGACCGAAAAAAAGCATAGTTTTGATAAAAGGATAAAATGAAACTGACGACCTATACATCGACAGGAGAGAAAAAGGAAGATAGCACTATGAAACTATCTATCTTTGATGCGCCTGTCAATCCGGCTTTGATTCATGAGGTGGTCGTTGCACAGCTAGCGAATCGACGTTTGGCTACCGCAAAAACCAAAACTAGAGGTGAAATCTCAGGCGGAGGCAAAAAGCCTTACCGACAAAAGGGGACCGGGCGAGCTAGAACGGGTTCGATTAGAAATCCAATTTGGAAAGGCGGCGGCACAACTTTTGGTCCTACTGGAGAACAAAACTACACCCAATTGATACCAGCCAAGAAAAGACGAGTTGCCTTGATATCAGCGCTTTCGACGAAAAAAGAAGATGTTTCTATAGTTGAAGAGATAAAAGCAGAAAAAACTAAGGATTTCGTTAAGATAATCGAAAAGATAATTCAAAACAAAAAAGGACTTTTGGTTTACCCAAAATTAACCGAAAAAGACATTTTAGTAAGCCGAAATCTAAAAAAAATAAAGGCAAGCGATTATAGAAACCTCAACGTTTATGACGTTTTAAATTCACAAAAAATAGTATTTGTAGGTAATGCACTTGAGCTAACCAATGAGTTTTTAGGAAAATAAGATGAATCAATTAAGTATTTTAAAACAACCCGTAATAAGTGAAAAAAGTTTTGTTCTAGCCGATCGAGATAAATATGTTTTTATAGTTCAAAAAGATGCAAACAAAATCGAGATAACAAAAGCGATTGAAATGGCTTTCAAGGTTCATGTCACAAAAGTTAATACTTTTTTGATAAAAGGAAAAGTCAAACGATTTGGCCGAATAACTGGTAAGAGGTCTGATTACAAAAAAGCAATCGTATCTATAAAAAAAGGCGAAAAGATAGAGGAATTTAAGGGAATATAATGGCAGTAAAAGTATTAAAACCTACTAGTAATGCAAGACGAGGCATGTCAGTCGATGATTTTGCTGATATTACAAAGAAAAAACCAGAGAAGTCTTTGACAAACGTCAACAAAAACAAAGCTGGCAGAAACAGTCAAGGCAAAATTACTGTCCGTCATCGAGGAGGTGGGGCTAGACGTGCCTATAGATTAGTTGATTTTAAACTAATCGGTGACGACAAAGCGGTTGTCAAATCAATTGAATATGACCCAAACCGTTCAGCTCGAATCGCCTTAATCGAAAAAGAAGATGGTGTGAAATTATATATGATCGCTCCTACGGGAATTAAAGTTGGCTCGAAAGTGACTTTTGGCAAAGAAGCTGAGACACGGACGGGCAATCGAAAATTATTAAAGGATATTCCTGTCGGAACTACGGTTTATAATATCGAGTTATTTCCAGGAAAAGGTGGACAGATTGCTCGTTCAGCTGGCACTAAAGCACAGCTAATGGCAAAAGAGGGTGGAATGACCCAAATAAAATTGCCATCAGGCGAAATCAGGCTAGTATCAGAGGACTGTTTGGCAAGCATCGGCACAGTTTCTAATCCAGAGCATTCTAATATAAAAATTGGTAAAGCAGGGCGCAAGAGACACATGAGAATTAGGCCAACAGTTAGAGGAAAAGCAATGAATCCAGTCGATCATCCACACGGAGGTGGTGAAGGCGGAACTTCAATTGGTCTTAAAAATCCTAAAACACCTTGGGGTGTACCAGCCCTAGGTCTAAAAACTAGAAATCGCAAGAAGCTTTCAAGTCGTTTTATTATAAAATCACGTAAAAAAGGTCGAAGGTAAGGAGAAGGTATGTCCAGATCACTTAAAAAAGGCCCATATATTGATGAGAGACTGATGAATAAAGTTTTAAAACTTGGAAATGAACGCAAAGTTATTAAAACCTGGGCGAGAAATGCCATTGTCACACCTGAGATGGTTGGTCATACATTTGCAGTCCACAATGGCAAAGAACACATCCCGGTTTTTGCTACCGAAAATATGGTTGGTCATTATCTGGGAGAGTTTTCTCCAACTAGGAAATTTCGAGGACATGGCGGTAAATTAGCAAAGGCGCAAGGAAAATAATAAGTATATTTTAAATAATGAGATAAAAATGGAAGTAAAAGCAGTCGAAAAATACATCAGAATATCACCAAAAAAAGCTAGGCTTGTGGCAGACATGATTAGGGGCACCAACGCAAAGCAAGCTTTGGATATTTTGCGTTTTACAAACAAAAAGGCTGCAAAGATAATTTCTAAATCACTTAAATCTGCGATATCTAACGCGGAGCACAATAAAAATATTGAAGGTGACAAGCTAGTTATTAAAACAATTTTGATAGATGGTGGCCCTTCATTAAAGCGTTCTCGCCCAGGCTATAAGGGAAGTCCAGCACCCATTTTAAAAAGAACAAGTCATATAACAGTTGTCGTTAGCGATGAGGGTGAAGATAAGAAAAAACAGATAAAAACTGATAACAAGGCAAAAGTGGTTATAGATAAAGTTGCCAAGGCTGTCGTAAAGCCTGTGAATCCTGCCAAAAGTGCATCTGACATTAAGCATGGACCAAAGGAGAAAAAGTAATGGGACATAAAGTTAGTCCAGTAAGTTTCCGTTTACAAATAAACAAGAATTGGCAGTCACGTTGGTTTGCCAAAAAGGGTTATGCTGAAATGTTGCATGAGGATATTAAAATTAGACAATTTTTAATGAAAGAAATGGGCATGAAAGCTGGGATTGCCAAGGTTGAGATTGAGAGAAACGCAAATCAGGTTAGTGTCAGCATCCACACTTCAAGGCCAGGGGTAGTTATCGGAAGAGGAGGCGCAGGAGCGGCCGAGATTAAGAATAAGATTAGCAAACTAACCAAGGGACGCATCAAAGATATTAATATTGTTGAAATTAGAAAACCCGAAGAAAATGCCCAACTTTTAGCCGATAGTATAGCTCAACAGCTCGAGAAAAGGCTTCCGTTCAAGAGAGCGATGAAGCAAGCGATTGAAAAAGCGACCAAAGACGGAGCCATCGAGAGACCCAACAAAGAGGGCGTCAAAGGTGTTAAGGTAATGATTTCAGGACGTTTAAATGGAGCGGAGATTGCCAGGAAAGAGCACGCTATAAAAGGTAAGATACCTTTGGCTACTCTAGACGCGGATATTGATTATGGTTATTCAAGGGCGAAAACAACTTATGGCATAATTGGTGTCAAAGTATGGATTTATAACGGTATGATCGACAAGACAAAGAAAGAAAACAAAGAGGCTGCTGATGTTAATGCCTAGAAAAACAAAATACCGAAAAAGTCAGAAAAATCCCCAAACCGGCAAAGCGACAAGGGGCCAAAATGTAGATTTTGGGAAAGTTGGACTGAAGGCACTAGAGCCAGCTTGGATTACATCTAGGCAGATAGAGGCGGCCAGAAGAGCTATGACTAGACATATCAAACGTGGTGGCAAAATTTGGATAAGGATTTTCCCCGATAAACCTGTTACAAAGAAGCCAAATGAGACAAGGATGGGTTCTGGTAAAGGCAGCCCGGATCATTTTATAGCCGTAGTAAAGCCAGGCAGAGTCTTGTTCGAAATGGATGGTGTTTCAGTTGCGGTGGCAAAAGAAGCGTTGAGATTGGCAAGCCATAAGCTACCTGTTAAAACCAGAATAGTTATGAAGGATTTTGGGAGTGAAAAAGATGAAAATTAAAGAAATAACTAGCAAGGACGATAAAGCATTGAATAAGCTTTTAATAGAAACACAGGCCAAGATAATGAAGGATCGGTTCAAAATCGCTAGCCGTGAGATGACAGTCGTTAGCGAAATCGCAAAATCGAGAAAGCTGGTTGCACAAATAAAAACCATCATGAATGAAAGAGAAATTGTTGCAAAAGAAGAAAAACAGGACAAGAATAACACAGGAGAAAAGAAATGAAGCGTATTTTACGGGGCAAAGTAGTCTCCGACAAAGCTGATAAAACAATTACAGTTTTGGTTGAAAGAACCAAGAGACATCCTTTGTATCGGAAAAATTATCGAGTTTCGACAAAATTTTTAGTTCATGATGAGAAAAACGAGTTTAAGATCGGTGATGTAGTTGAAATTACAGAATCAAGACCCTTATCTGCAAAAAAAAGATGGACGGTAGTAAAAAAGATCACAACAAAGGAGTTGACCTAAATGATACAGGGACAAACAAGACTAAAAGTAGCTGATAACACAGGGGCAAAAGAGCTCATGTGTATCAAAGTTCTAGGTGGAAGCCGACGAAGGTATGCTTCGCTTGGCGATATTATTACTTGTTCTGTCAAAAGTGCCCTGCCTGGAGGTAATGCCAAGAAGAAAGAAGTTGTTCGAGCTGTGGTAGTTAGAATAAGCAAGGACTATATCCGCAAAGACGGTTCTGTAATACGTTTTGATGACAACGCCGCGGTTTTGATCGATAAGCAAGGGCAGCCAAGAGGGACCCGCATTTTTGGTCCGGTTGCTAGAGAATTACGTGAAAAAGGCTATATGAAGATTGTTTCATTAGCGCCCGAGGTATTATAAATGAAGATGAAACTGAAAAAAAACGATAAAGTAACTATTCTGCTTGGCAAAGATAAAAATAAGACAGGTGAAGTTAGCCGTGTCTTGCCTGAATCAGGGAAAGTGGTAGTCAACGGTTTAAACATTGTGAAAAAAGCAACAAAGCCAAGCAAAAAAAATCCTGGTGGTGGCATTATCGAAATTGCTAAACCGATCGACGTTTCTAACGTTGCATTTATTTGCCCCTCTTGTGGCAAGGCAACTCGTTTAGGAGTTACTCTGTCAAAGAGTGGCCAGAGAGAAAGATTTTGCAAAAAATGCAAAACAGCAGTGAAGGAGCAATAATGTCAAGAATGAAAGAGCTATACCAAAAACAAATAACTAAAGAACTGATGGATAAATTCAAATTTCAGAATGTTAATCAAGTTCCCAAAATCACTAAGGTAGTTGTAAACGCTGGTGTTGGACGAGCGGTACAAAACTCCAAATTTTTAGACGACACTATAAAGGCAATGACGAAAGTCACTGGTCAAGCCCCAGTCGTCACAAAGGCAAAAAAATCTATTGCTGGTTTCAAGATAAGAGAAGGCATGAAAATTGGCACATCTGTTACCTTGAGGGGGGAAAGAATGTATGAGTTTCTTGATAGACTTGTGAGTATAAGTCTACCTCGAGTAAGAGACTTTAGAGGATTGAACTCAGCTGGTTTTGATGGGCAGGGGAATTATAATATTGGGATTAAAGAGCACGGGGTATTCCCAGAGATTAGTTTTGAAGAGGCCAATCCTCCGATTGGTATGCAAATTAATATAACCACCACGGCTAAGAAAGATGAAGTAGGAAAAGCATTACTAGCCGGCTTGGGATTTCCTTTTAGGAGTTAATATGGCAAGAAAAGCATTAATAGCTAAAGCAGAAAGAAAGCCTAAGTTTTCGACCAGAACAGTGAGGCGCTGTAAAATTTGTGGACGGCCCCATGGTTACTTACGAAAATTTGGGATGTGTCGTATTTGTTTCCGAGAATTCGCGAATAAAGGCGAAATTCCTGGTGTAACTAAGTCGAGCTGGTAAGGAGAAAAATGGCAATTACAGACCCTATAGCAGATATGCTAACAAGAATAAGAAATGCCGCGATGCTAAATAGAGGCCAGGTTTTAATACCTGCGTCTAAGGTAAAGCTGGAAATTTTGAAAGTTCTCAAAAAAGAGGACTTTATCACCGACTTTAAATTTGAAAAAGACGGAAATGTCATTAATATTGATCTGAACAATGAGATTAGTAAATTAATTAGAGTTAGCAAGCCCGGAAGGCGAGTTTATACGCCCAAAGACTCGATCCCAACTGTTCTTCAGGGAAGAGGCTTAATTGTTATTTCCACCTCCAAGGGCATTATGGCTGGCAAAGAGGCGAAAAAACGAGGTTTGGGCGGCGAAATAATTTGTAAAGTATGGTAAACGGAGCATAAATGTCAAGAATAGGTAAACTTCCAATAATAATTCCCGAAGGAACGAGCGCTGTTATCAGCGATCACACCCTTGATATAGTGGGGAAAAAAGGTGAGCTGAAACAAGTAATCAATCAGACTAAATTAAATTTTGAAATTGAAAATAATGTTATAAAAATTACAAAAAAAACAGAAGATCGTGAAAGCGCTTCTCTGTATGGGCTGACCAGAACCTTGATTGCAAACATGATTATAGGGGTTTCGGAAGGCTTTAAGAAAGAATTGGAATTTAATGGAATTGGTTATCGGGCTAGTGTTGCAGGTCAAGTACTGACCCTGAGTCTGGGTTATTCTCACCCAATTATTTATCAGGCACCAGAAGATATCCAAATATCGGTTGAAAAAAACAAGATTACTATATTGGGAGCCGACAAGCAAAAGGTTGGCCAGGTGGCAGCTGAGATTCGTAGTTTCCGCAAGCCGGAGCCATATAAAGGCAAAGGTATAAAATACGCCGATGAAGTAATCAGACGAAAAGCCGGGAAAACTGGTGCAAAATAAGGAGTAGCATGCTGGAAAAAACACGCAAAAAAATACAACGGAAAATCAGAATAAGAACCAAAGTCTACGGGACATCGATCAGGCCTCGTTTGGCTATTTTTGTTAGTAATAAACACATTGTAGCTCAGATGATTGACGACCAAGCAGGCAAAACACTCGGGTATGTAACCGACCAGGTGATAACTGAGAAAAAAACCAAATCAGAAAAAGCACATATTATTGGATTGAAGATTTCCGAAATTGCGAAAAAGAAGAAAATATCAGAGGTGGTTTTTGATCGTGGTGGTAAACTCTACCATGGTCGGGTCAAAGCATTAGCAGACGGGGCTCGTGAAGGCGGATTGAAATTCTAGTCCCACGTGGGGTTCTTTAAGGAGAGAAAATATGAGAGATAAACTAAATACTGAAGTCGAAAAAGCATTTGATGAATTGCCCGTTGAAGAATTTGAAGAAAGAGTAATACAGATTGATCGTGTTACCCGGGTAGTTAAAGGTGGAAGAAGAATGAGATTCAGAGCGACTGTAGTCGTTGGTAATAAAAATGGCAAGATTGGCTTAGGCGTAGAAAAAAGCAGTGAGGTCACTGGCGCAATTACGAAAGCAGTATCACAAGCAAAAAAACATATGGTTACGATAGTTTTGAGAAAAAACACAATTCCACATGAAGTTTTTGCAAAGAAATCAGGAGCTCGAGTTTTTCTAAAACCAGCTAGTGAGGGAACAGGCGTTATCGCCGGTGGGGCTGTTCGGGCTGTCCTAGAGGCCGCAGGCGTGAAAGATATCCTCTCTAAGATGCTGGGGTCCAACTCTAAAATTAATAATGCCTATGCAACGATAGAGGCATTGCAGAGCTTGAGAGAGAAAAAGGTGAAAATGCCAGAAGTGAAAGAGAAGAAGACAGAAAGCACAAAATCAAGCAAAAAGACTACGAAAGACAAGGTGTGAAGCAATGAAACTCGAAAATTTGTACGGCACAATCAAGCAGGATAATAAACGGATCGGGCGTGGGATCGGATCAAAAAAAGGGAAAACAGCCGGTAGGGGGACTAAAGGCCAACTTTCTCGTACCGGTAAAAAGCTCCGTCCCGGATTTGAAGGTGGACAGAATCCATTGGTTCAGAGGGTACCTAAAAAACGTGGCTTCAAATCTCGAAGGTCTGTTACCCAAACGATTAGTTTGGACAAGTTTATTCAATATAAGGATGGGACGAAAGTTACGGTCGATTTTTTAATTAAAGAGGGGTTTATAGACAATCCACGAGCATCATATCGGATAGTTGCTGGAAGAAAATATAAACAAAACATAACCTTTGAGATAGACTCAATGACAGAAGGGGCAAAAAATCAAGCGGGTAAAATATCAAAGCCAAAACCTGAACCACCCAAAGAATAGAGACCAATGAATTATATCAAACGTATTTTAGGCAATAGAGAGCTCAGAAAGAAAATAATTTTTGTCCTTTTTATGTTATTTATTTACCGTTTGTTAGCACATGTGCCGATTCCAGGACCCGACCCAGAAAATGTTAAAAGTTTTATTGATAATGTATTTTCAAAAAATAGTGCCCTCTCGTTCCTAGATGTTTTTTCGGGCGGAGGCATGAGCAGATTCTCTATTGTGATGATGAGTCTTGGACCCTATGTTACGGCTTCGATCATGATACAGCTTCTCACTATTGTAGTGCCAAAGTTTGAGGCACTTTCCAAGGAAGGCGAGCAAGGACGAAAGAAACTCAATCAGTACTCGCGTCTTTTGACGTTACCTCTAGCTTACATAGAAGGCTACAGTATGATTCGTTTTTTGGGCTCTATCAGTGCCAAATCAGGACAAAGCCTATTTGGGAACCTAAGCCCATTACAATGGTTTGTGATGCTAACCTCAATTGCGGCAGGGACAATCTTATTAATGTGGATCGGCGAGTTGATCACAGAGAAGAAAATAGGTAATGGTATTAGTATAATTATTTTTGCGGGAATAGTCTCATCATTGCCGACCACGGTCGGACAAACAATACAAAAGATGTTTGTCGGGCAATTTAATACTCAAGAACTTATTAAAGTTGTGGTTTTTCTAACGCTTGCTTTGACCGTAGTTGCAATCATTGTTTTTATAACAGAAGCACAAAGGAAGATACCAATTTCTTATGCCAAAAAAGTTCGTGGCGCAAAATTATATGGCAGCATAGATACTTATTTGCCGGTAAAATTAAATATGGCTGGAGTTATTCCTATAATCTTTGCGGCGGCATTTATGAATGTTCCGACATTGATTGGCTTTTTGGGATCGGCGAAAACGAGTTGGGTAGCAGATTCAGCTAAGTGGATCCAAACAACTTTTACACCAAACTCATGGCCTTATGCTGCTCTGTTATTTATTTTTGTCTTTGCCTTTACTTTTTTCTCAACTTTCTTGTACTTTAAGCCCAAGGATGTAGCAGAAAACATTCAAAAACAAGGTGGTTTTATACCTGGAATAAGGCCAGGAACTCAGACAGAGCATTATCTGACGTACCTTATTAATAGGGTTACTCTCTGGGGTGCAATTTTTCTGAGTCTAATTTCTATACTGCCATACCTGGTAAAGCCCCTAACTGGCGACGTGAATCTGACGATTGGCGGCACCGGGCTTTTGATCGTTGTCGGGGTTGCGATTGAAGTCAGAAATCAGATTGAGGCACAATTAATTATTAGAAGCTACGAAGAGTTCTAAAAAACCCTTGAAAGATTTGTTTTTTTTGTTTATAATTTATAACTGTCCACACACGGAAGGAATTTCTATCTGTAATGAGTGATACAAAGGAAGTAATTGAAGTCGAAGGGACCGTCCTTGAGACACTACCAAACGCAATGTTTAGGGTAGAGCTCGAGAACGGACATATTATTTTAGCGCATATTTCTGGGAAAATGAGAATGCATTATATTAAAATATTGCCAGGGGATAAAGTCACAATTGAAATGACTCCCTATGATTTAACCAAAGGCAGAGTTGTCTATAGGCACAAATAATGAAAGTTAGACCATCAGTAAAAAAAATGTGTATGAAATGTAAGATTATTCGTCGCGAAGGAATAGTTCGTGTCATTTGTGATAATCCAAAACACAAACAAAGGCAAGGCAATTAATATGGCAAGAATATCTGGCATCAACGTACCTGACGAAAAGCGAATTGAAATTGGCTTGACTTATATATATGGGATGGGCCTTACACGTAGTCAGAAGCTTTTAGGAGACTTAAACATAGATCCAAGCACTCGAGTTAAAGATTTGCATGACGGAGAACTGAACAAGATTCGAGAGTATATTGAGAAGAATTTTAAGATTGAAGGGGATCTTCGTCGAGAAATAACCCAAAACATTAATCGCTTAAAGGAAACCGGAACATACCGAGGCCTAAGGCACAAGGCAAATTTGCCTGTACGTGGTCAAAGCACAAAAACGAATTCTAGGTCTAAGCGAGGACGACGAGTTACCGTAGGAAGCGGACGCAAAAAATCCGCAGAAAAAACGTAAAGAATAATAGGTAAATATGGCAAAAGTAATACGAAAAAAGAAAATCAAAAAAAACATTAATCAAGGTCAAGTTCACATTAGATCAACTTTTAATAATACAATTATTAGCATTACTGATCTTGAAGGAAATGTCATCGCTTGGGCATCAAGTGGTGCGAGCGGATTCAAAGGTTCAAGGAAATCTACCCCTTATTCTGCCCAAGTTGCAACGGAAATCGCAGTTGAAAAGGCGAAAGAACATGGAGTTGAAAGGGTGGACGTTTATGTTAAAGGTATCGGCTCTGGCAGAGATTCAGCAGTAAGATGCCTGAATGCTTCAGGATTATTTGTTAATTCGATTAAAGACGTGACACCGATTCCTCATAACGGTTGTCGGTCACGTAAACCACGTAGGGTATAAAAATGGCAAGAGTATTAACAGCTTCATGTAAACAATGTCGAAGAGAAGGAACAAAGCTTTTTCTTAAGGGAGAAAAATGTCAGGGTGCCAAGTGTGTTATGGTTAAGAGAAATTATATACCTGGAGTACACGGGCTATCTCGTAGACGCAAGAAAATGAGTGATTACAATCTTCAACTAAGGGAAAAACAAAAGGTAAAGAGAATATATGGTGTTCTAGAAAAACAATTTCGAACATACTTTGAAAAAGCGGATCGAAAAGAAGGGGTCACCGGCGAAGCACTGCTTCAATTGCTCGAGATGAGGTTTGACAATATAGTTTATCGTCTTGGATTTGCGTCATCGAGAAAACAGGCGCGTCAGCTAGTTTCACACGACCACTTCTGTATTAATGACAAAAAGGTAAATATCCCATCCTACCAGATTAAACCAGGCGAAATAATCACATTGACCAAGGAAACCAGTAAAAATACAGGACTTGTTGAGAAATTCAAAGAACAGATAAAGAAAAATCAACCAATCGGGTGGCTTAAGATTGATCCAAATAAATTAAGTGGTCAAGTAATAACCCTTCCAATCAGGGAAGAGCTTGATTCAGAGATAAATGAACAGTTAATAGTTGAGTTGTATTCAAAATAATATAAAGGAGAGAATGACATGTTATATGAAATTCATCTTCCAGAGATCAAAACAGTAAAAACAGAAGGTAATCTAGCTCTATTTTCAATCGAGCCACTATACCCAGGTTATGGTATGACCCTAGGGAACTCTTTGAGAAGAGTTATTCTTTCTTCGCTACCAGGAGCAGCGGTAACGGCAGTCAAGATCGATGGTGCTAGTCACGAATTTTCAACACTTCCGAATATTAAAGAAGACGTAGTTGAAATTCTTTTGAACTTGAAAAGGCTTTGTGTTAAGTCCTTTACTGATGAGGAACAGCTTCTGATCCTGGATGCAAGCGGACAAGGGGTAGTAACAGCCAAGCAATTTGAAAAGAATCCAAATATTGAGGTGATTAACCCCAATCATGTAATCGCGACGTTGGACAATAAAAATGCAAAGCTGCGAATGGAACTTAGAATAGGCAAGGGACGTGGTTATGTTCCAGTGGAGAAACGGGATGGTGGGAAGCTGGGAATTGACGTAATCGCAGTAGACGCACTTTATAGTCCGATAAAAAGAGTTAGATACAACGTAGAGAGCACCCGTGTCGGCCAAATGACCGACTTGGATCGACTCATGTTTGAAGTAGAAACAAACGGAGTGATCACCCCAGAGGAAGCAATTGCACAAGCATCAGAAATATTAGTTGATCACTTCTTGGTTTTATCTGGCAAAGAAGCGGTTAGCCGAAAATGCGAAGAAATAGAATCAGAAGCAATCGATCCAGGAAATGATATATTGATTGAGGAGATAAATTTATCTCCCAGGACCACGAATGCATTAATGAACAACGATATCAAGACAATTGCTGATATTTTAAAGCTTAACGACAATGAGCTAAAAACTCTTAAGGGCTTTGGAAGTAAGGCTTTTGATGAAGTTAGAGAAAAGGTCGCAGAGCTAGGCTTGAACGCCAATACTGATACGGAAACAAAAGGAGCAGAAGAGACAAATGCATAGACATCAGTACAAGGGTAAAAAGTTTTCACTAAAGAAGAGTCCGAGAGAACTAATGATACGCAATCTAGCGACGTCTATCTTGTTGTACGAAAAAGTCAAAACGACAACCACAAAAGCGAAGGCTGTACAGTCAAAACTGGAGATTATGATTACTTGTGCCAAGAGCGGTACTTTGCCGGATATTCGTCGGATCAACAGCTATTTACTGGATGAATCGGCGGCCAAGAAGCTTCTTCTCGAGCTTGCGCCACTGTATAAAAACCGAACCGGAGGCTACACGAGAGTTATAAAAGTTGGACAACGGTCAGGAGATAACGCCGGTATGTCAATTATCGAATTATTGGACGTTGAAAAACTAGACCGAAAGGTTGAGTCAACCGTCAAAAAAATCAAGAAAACACAGCCAAAAGCTTCACCTAAGAAACCTGATGAAGTAAAAAAACCTGACAAGAAAGCAAAAAAAGAGATTAAATAATGAAGACATATACAGCAAAACCAAAAGAAATGGTAAGGAAGTGGTATCTGGTTGACGCAAAGGATCAGACTTTGGGCAGAATATCAGTTATAATAGCAGATTTGTTGCGTGGGAAAAACAAACCAATTTTTACACCACATGTAGATTGTGGCGATTACGTAATTGTGATTAATACGAAATATATAAAGCTTACAGGTAATAAGCTAGAAGACAAAAAATATTATCGGCATAGTGGTTATCCTGGAGGCCTAACAACAACAACGTTATCAGAAATGCTCCAGAAGGCACCCAACAAAGTAATATATCATGCAGTGAAGGGTATGCTGCCGAAAAATAAATTAGCAAGTGAGATTATCTCGAAATTAAAACTTTTTGCTGATGAAGATCACTCTCACATAGCACAAAAGCCAATCAGGGTTGAGAAAGTAAAGGAATAATAATGACTGAGAAAAAGGAACAATACTATTATGGCCGAGGACGACGTAAAGAAGCATCAGCAAGGGTTCGTTTATTTTTTAGTAAAGGTCAATCCACTATTAATGAAAAGACCGTTGATGATTATTGTGCTAACAATAAACTGCTTATTTATAGTCTATATGAACCACTGAGAATAACTGGCGATGAAGGGAAAGTTTATTTTTCAGTAAAAATCGTTGGGGGTGGGACAACAGGACAGATTGATGCCATCAAGCTAGGTTTGGCCAGAGCGCTTGTTGTTTATGACGAAAACAATAGACTGACATTACGTAAGGCAGGCCTCCTAACCCGTGATCCGAGAGAAAAAGAACGAAAGAAATATGGTTTAAAGCGAGCACGCAAAGCACCTCAATTCTCTAAACGATAAATTTTAAAATAAAGTCCTTTTGAAAGGACTTTATTTGTATCTGACCATAGTTTAATATAAAATATATGCGGAGGGATATTGGAATCTAACAAAACAATCAAAAATTTGATCTTTAGTTTGGTTTTTATTATTGCAATCGGGACTTTCGGTTTTTGGTATTTAGAAAGGATCTCTCTGTGGAAGGCTTTTTTCTCAACAATTATTATTATGTTGAGCCATTGGAAGCACGGGGTTGATGATCCTCTGGCAGAACAGCTTTTGCTAATATTTCTTATTTTAGGTAGCTTTATTATATTGGCTTATCTTTTTAAAGTAGGTGCGGATTATTTTATGGGAGGGGAGTTTGCCGAAACTCAAAGGAGGAAGAAAATGTTGAAAAAAATTGGTAATCTAAAAGATCATTACATCGTTTGTGGTTTTGGTCGAGTCGGAAAACAGGTATGCGAGGACCTTGAGCATGCAAAAGTCGATTTTCTGATCATAGATCGAGACCAGAGAGAAACAAAATTAGCTCAGAGCAAGGGATATCTTTGCCTAGAGGAAGACCCGACTTTAGAGAAAAGCTTAATGAAGGCGAATATATCTCATGCCAAGGCACTTATATCTTGCTTGGGGCAAGATACAGACAATTTGTTTGTTGCCTTGTCGGCTCGTTCTTTGAATGCGAACTTATATATTGTTGCTAGGGCGAATGATGACGAAAATATATCAAAATTTGAGAAAGCGGGTGCTAATAGGGTGGCAATCCCATACCAAATTGGTGGTTATCACATGGCCACTATGGCATTAAGGCCAGCCGTGCTAGATTTTCTGGACGTAATTGTGGATAGCAGACATCAAGAGCTAGAGGTTGAGGAAATAGAAATTCCACACAACTCTTTTCTGATTGGTAAAAAAATCCGAAATGAACTAAATAGAACAAAAACAGGAATTACCGTTCTGGCCGTGAATAGAGCTGATGGTTCTTCAAAGATCAACCCAGATGGTGAAGAAGTCATCAGGAGTGGTGACAAAATGATTCTGATGGGGAATAGATCGCTTCTCGACAAAATTACAGAATTGGTCAAGTAGTCTGGACAAAAAAATATTACACAAAAAAATAGCCGCGGATGAAAAGCAGCGCCTAGATTTGGTCGTAGCTAAGCTTATGGAAATGAGCCGTAGTCAAGCTCAAAAAAGTATTGCTGAAAAACTAGTATTTGTAAACAAAAAATCAGAAAGCTCAAACTACGTCGTAAAAAAACGAGACTTGATTGAAATTTACAAAAAAAAGGACAAAGTCAAAAAAATACCTAAGATAAACACAATCTATGAAGACAATGAAATCATTGTTATTGACAAACCAGCAGGCGTGAACGTCCATCCCGCAGCGGGCGAGAAGGATATCACGGTTAGTGAGATTTTTGCAGAAAAAATTAATTTTTCCGACGATAGTCAGAGAGCGGGGATCGTTCATCGCCTGGATAAAGGCACCTCTGGAGTAATGATCTTGGCGAAAACTGAAGAATCCCAAAAACTTCTTCAAAATGAATTTAAAAAAAGAAAGGTGACCAAAACATATCTAGCCCTAGTGGAGGGCCTGTTAAAACCTATTGAAGGTGTCATAAATATTCCTTTAAAAAGAGAGCCGCTGAGCAGAAAAAGAATTGGGGTGAATTCATCGGGGAAGAAGTCCATAACTAAATATAGAGTTTTGAAATATTATAGAGATACATCATTAGTGGAGCTTATCCCCAAAACAGGTAGAACCCATCAACTCAGGGTCCATTTATCATCAATTGGCTTCCCAATAGTGGGTGACAATAAATATGGCAATAACAAAAGTATTCCTTGCAATATCAAACTTCACGCTAGTTCAATTGAATTTACTCAACCCACCACAAAAAATGTTTTGAAATTCAATAGCTTGCTTACAAAAAATTTTCTGAGCGACATAGATTAAAGTGCGCACTTAGATTGATACGATTCAGCCACTATAGTATAATCAAGACCTATATGAAAAAAATTGTTGGGCAAAAAACAAAAATTGAGTTTTTGGATAAAGCCATAAAGCAGGGAGCGGTTAGGCATGCTTATCTATTTTATGGCCCAGAAAATGTTGGCAAAACAACGATTGCGCTATTATTCGCACAAGCCATCATTTGTTCAAGGAACGATTTTGAGATAAATCCCTGTGGAGAATGCGGCGACTGTCGGTTGGTTGAAAACAGTAACCATCCTGACCTTTACCTAAACGATTTTACTTCTGTGGTCAGTGTCGAAGAGATACGAAGCCTGATTAATTTCTTGGATTTGAGGCCATATCAGTCAAACAAAAAAGTGGTCGTAATCACACACGTCGAGAGAATGACAAATCAAGCCGCAAATGCATTTTTGAAATCACTCGAAGAGCCTCCGATAAATTCAGTTATTATTATGACAACAGAGAATCCGGACAAACTATTGCCTACAATCGTGTCTAGGACACAGTCAGTTCAATTTGGACCCATCGGCCAAAAAGAGATTATTGAGCATCTGGTTAGCAACGAAGGGATTGATCAAAAAAAAGCTCTGGAGATAAGTCAATTTAGTGCTGGCAAAATAGGTCAGGCCATATCTATATCAAGAGAGATGGATGCGTTTAGGGATGAACAGAAATTTTTAACAGAATTTGACTTAATTGTCTCGGGAGATTCGATTTATGAAAAAATCAAGTCTGCAGAAAAATACGGAACAGAAAAGGAAGGTTTAGAAAAACGCTTTGATTCAATAGAATTATTTTATCAGCAAAAGATTCTGAGGATGGGGAAGATGAATGAAGGATTGAATATTGCTAAAATATTAGATAAAATAGCTCAGTCGAGGGAGTATTTAAATAAAAATGTAAATCCTAGATTAATTTGGGAAAACATTTTGCTAACAAAGGGGATTGATGATTAAAGTTATTGGGATTAGGTTTAATTCATCTTTGAAAGTGTATGACTTTAAATCGGGACGACACAAGACTCATATCGATGATTTTGTAATCGTAGAAACCACTCAAGGTATCGAAATAGGGAAGATAGTCTATATAGACAAGGAGGTAGTTTCTAAAAATTCCGACGAACCCTACAAAGAAATTATTAGAGTGGCTGACGAGAAGGATCTGAACAGGTGGGAAAAAATGCGTCAGGAAGGCTACCAATTTTTGTCATTATTCCGTGAAAAGGTCACTGACCTTGGGCTAGAGATGAAGCCGATTACGGTTGAATTATCATTCGATGGCGATAAAGCGATTTTTTACTTTACCTCTGAAAACAGAGTTGATTTTCGTGAACTAATAAAGACATTATCGAGAAATGTAAAAAAACAAGTAGTGATGAGACAGATTGGTCCTAGAGATGAGGCAAAAATGCTTGGCGGATTTGGTATTTGTGGCCAGTCAGTTTGCTGTAATCGATTTCTTACATCTGCTGAAAGTGTTTCAATGGACATGGCCCGTGAACAGTATGAGACTAACGTCAATGCAAATAAGGTAACTGGTCTCTGCGGAAGACTAATGTGTTGCCTTGCTTTTGAGGATAACGGAGCGAAATCTGACAAAAGGGGTGGTAAGTGATTTTTTCACTAATTCTTATCGTAATATTTGCCCTGTTGGTGGTATTTGTTGCGATAAAAACAAGTACTCATGATACGGAAATAATAATTGGTCAAAAAAGAGATATAAAAGAAATAGGTGAGCGGATACAGACTGTCTTAAATACAGAAAAAACTGAAAAAAAACAAGAGAGAAAGTTGCGTACTGTAGCAACTGAGGCCTCAAAACTATTTAAAGAAAGACGCTTTAGACAGTCAGAAAAAAAATATTTAGGAATAATCAAGGAAGACCATAAAAACATTAAAGCTTATCAAGGTCTGGGCCTTATATACCTTGAACAAAAAGAGTACAGTGGGGCTATCGAGGCTTTTAAAAAGATTTGTGAACTTGACCCGACTAACGATGCCGCTTTCAATAACCTTGGCTTATCATATTTCAATACGGGCAAATACGAAGATGCAATTCATGCTTACGACCGTTCCGTATCGTTGAATAACAAAATTGTTCACCGATTTTTGAACCTAGCTCTAGCAGCGCAAAAATCCGGCAACTATAAGGCTGAAACAAATGCGCTAGAACACGCCGTTAGTTTAGAACCCAAGATTGAATATTTAGAGAAGTTGGCAGAGGCCGCGACTCAAGCAGACGATAAGGGGGCAATAAAGAAAGCCTGCCAACAAATAGTTGAGATTGAGCCAAACAACTTAGATGCACAAAGAAAACTGGCGAGATTAGAGAAATAGCATTATAATTGTAACAAAATTAAGGAGAAGAAATGGCAGAAAAAGTATCATCTAAGGAAATCACACCTAGTGAATATGGGGTTGTGTTTGCAATAATAATATCTTTTGGAGTAGGTCTCTTTTTTCAAAACTTCTTTGCTGGAGTTTTTCTGGGGCTTCCGGTTGGGTTTATTGCTGGCGTCCTATATGGTAATCAGATCAAGAAAAAATAGATTGCCATGGAAAACAAGAGCGGAGATGACGGCCAGCAGAATCTTGATGACGAGATGCAGATAAGGGAAATTGAAAAACATTTAGGCACAAGATATGAAGACGCAACGCCAAGTGAACTAATTGGGGCTGAAATTCGCAGACTGGTAGAAGCTCCAGATAGGAGTATTGATTTGGGGATATCGGAAGACGAGGCTGCAAACTTATCAAAGGCACTGGAAGCACAAAAATCAAAGTCGAATGATAAAATATATGATTGGGGAAGTGAGCATGGAATAGTACGTACAGAGGGAGAGTCAGACCTTTCATATTTATTACGAATACACCTAGCTAGAACTAAAGCGGATAAACAGGGCGAGAGTTCTGAGTCTATAAAAAACGAGGATCAGGAAAGCCTTTTTTAAATACAAAAAAGTCCTTGGTTGGACTTTTTTAAATTTTGGCAGGGGTACCAGGGCTCGAACCCGGATTAACGGTTTTGGAGACCGTCGTTCTACCATTGAACTATACCCCTTGGCTCACAAAAGCGAAACCTATTTAGTTTCTTTGTGCAGGGTTTGCTTTCTTTGTCTTTTGCAGAATTTCTTTAATTCTAGTCGATCGGTTGTATTGCGAGTGTTTTTTGTGGTCGCATAATTACGTTCTTTGCACTCTGTGCATTCTAGAGTAATGACCGGTCGAATATCTTTTTTTGATTTTGCCATACATATCCTTTCTTTTTTTGGAGCCCACCACCGGGATTGAACCGGTGACCTCATCCTTACCATGGATGCGCTCTACCATCTGAGCTAGGTGGGCCAACTAGCTTGCCATATTTTAGCTTAAACATATTAAATGGTGGGGAGGGAGGGATTCGAACCCCCGAAGGCATATGCCAACAGATTTACAGTCTGCTCCGTTTGACCGCTTCGGTACCTCCCCATGTATACTTTTTGCAAATCTGTTTTTTGGAGCCGCCTGTCGGATTTGAACCGACGACCTGCTGTTTACAAAACAGATGCTCTACCACTGAGCTAAGGCGGCACAGTATTTGCAACCTCGTTATTATAACGAAATTTGTGCTTATCGTCAACGAAATGTTATGGGCGAGTACCTAGGTAACACTTTATTAGTGTTAAATAATCTATCT
>JBAXEY010000005.1:0-43196 GCA_037140175.1 bacterium
TGTCTAATTTTTTCTTTCGAAATTCTATAATCTCTTTTTCTGATAATCCCAGATGTTCATCCATGATTTTCTCCTTTGTTACAAGGCAAATTTTAGCATAAACAAAGCCTTGTTTCTATAGTAAATCTGTCTTCTCTAATCTGCCATTTTCCAAAAGATAGATACTGTCTGGTTTTATTTTGTCAACAAAAAACCGATCGTGTGTGATAGCAAGAAAGGCTCCGTCGTAGTCACACAATGCTTTTTCGATAATTTCTAATGACAGAAAATCGAGATGGTTTGTTGGCTCGTCTAAGAGCAATAGGTTGTTTTTGTTAGCATCTAGGATTGTCAAAAGAAGCCTCGCTTTCTCTCCAGGGCTTAAGACTGAAAGAGGTTGGAAAAGAATATTCTTATTTAGTCCAAAGCTGGCAAGTAATGTTCTGGCCCAGCTTTCATCAATACTAGTTTGTGATTTGAAATATTCATAAGCAGTTCTTTTGTCTGATAAATGATAATATTCTTGAGGTAAATAACCTATTTTTGCCAATTTATTTATATAAATATCACCTCGGTCAGGCTCTATTTCTTTTCGGACAATTTTAAATAATGTTGTCTTACCACAACCATTGTCGCCAACTATAACAACCTTTTCACCTGATTTTATTTTGAGATCTAACTCATGAAGAACGGGGATACCATCAAATACCTTAGATATATTCTTCAGTTGGAGTAGGAGCTGTCCATGCTTTAGGTCGTTCGTTAAAGATATCTTTGGTTTTTGAATTTTTTGTAAATACTCAACCTCTTGAAGTTCGTTAATTCTTTTCTCTAATGCTTTGGCCCTCCGATCAAATAAGGCTGACTTATCTTTTTTGGCATTTCTCAGTAGTTTCTCATTGTCAGTTTTTTTGGGACCTTTCGCCGCTTTTGCTGACCATCGCTTTTGATCAATAAAAGATTCCTGATATTTATCGATCTTTTTTTGTGCGTCGTCGTACCGTTGTCTTTTCTTTCCTTCTTCCGACTTTTTTTGAGATTGGTAGGCAGAATAATTTCCTTCGTATTCCGTTAATTGGTGTTCTTTTGTGTCCAATTCAAGAATCTTTGTTACCACGTTGTCCAAAAACCGTCTATCATGCGAGACCACCACAACTGTAGATCTGGTTTTCTGGATAAAGTTCTCCAGCCAAATTATAGCCCGCAGATCCAAATGATTAGTTGGTTCATCAAGCAAAAATATAGTAGGTTCCTCAAGCAAGATTTTTGCTAAAAGAAGTTTAGCTTTTTGACCACCACTTAATTGCAAAAACTTTTTACCTGTATCGATTTTCAAATCAAGTTGATGCAAAATCTCAGCTATTTTGTATTGTTCAAAATCGCACAGATAATCTTTAACCCTTATCGATTGATCAAAAGACATGGCTTGAGGCATATAACTAACCTTGCCCTTGGCTTCTATCGTAATGCTACCGTTGTCCGGTGCTAGTTCTCCCATAATCATTTTTAGTAAGGTTGATTTGCCGCAACCATTTAGACCGACCAGGCCTACTTTTTCACCACTATTAATGGTGAGATTAATACTAGAAAGTATCTCTTTATCCTGAAAATATTTAGTTAAATCACTTATTTTTATCATAAAGAATCCTTTTTAAAAGGTTCGGACAACAATATTTAATTTGAGTAGCAGAAATATTTAGATGTATTATATTTGAATCATTGGTTTTGGATTTCTTATTATCAAAATTATACTTCTAAGAAAGCTAAAGTCAATTATCTTATAAACTGAAGGGTGCCAGACGATAGCGGGCTAGACAGCTACATCTTTTCTGTTGAACCAAAGCGCGGCCAGTAAAGAAGCTACAATTGCCACCCCGATGAAAACATAAAAAGTTAGATTATCGGCTTGGCCCTTATCAATAACGTTGGCTGGCTGAAAATAATTAAAAAAAGAAAAATATCTCAAATCTCTTAGGCTTTCTTTGAGACCTCCGACTATATTTAGAACATACATCAATACCAAAATCCCACTAACGGTAAAAGCAGCCTTCCCCTTTTCTGCGAAAAAGCTCGAAGCCAGGAAAGCGATTCCATAAACTGCCCATACGAACAAAAATGAGATTAGTGCAAAAAAAGCAATCTTACTAACATCTACGTTGGCACCATGCATTTTTGCCAAAGGGATAATAGCAAAAACCGATATAAAGGTGAAAATAGCGAGAAAGCTAAGCCCAACAATATATTTGGAAAAGAATATTTTGAGGCGTGAGATTGGTTGGGATAGTAAAATCTCTGCAGTTCCTTTCTCAACCTCCCCCGCCAATGAATAATTGGCAAACCCGATTGCAAAAGCAATTGCCATGACAGGCCAGATAAAATTGAATTGTTCCATCCCCAAGTAAGAACCAATTTCGGTGAAAGAAAGTTGGTTTGGGTCAATATTAAATGCCTTAAAAAATGAATCTGGATATGATTTCATCAGCGCAGATAGTTGCTGGGATTGTTTCTGCAAAGACGGGAAAAGAGCAATATACATTTCCAAAAATCCGACTGATGCTACTGAGTAGATAATCAGAGAGATTTTTTTATCTTTAACTGTACGCCAAAAAATACCTAACATTATTTGTCCTTTTCGTAGAATTTTAAAAATATTTCCTCTAGATTTGCATGAGATATCTCGATATCGGCAATTTTGTACTTTGAAATCTTTTGTAGAATAGGGTTTAAATCGCCCTCTACGGTCATCAGTAAACCACTTGGAATTTCCTCAATACTGGTCACCCCATCAAATTTAAAGTCATCAGCCGTAAATTTGTCATTTAGTCGAAGTTCGATCTTGTGCATCCTCTTTTTGCCAAGCTCTTTGAGCGTCTCAACCTCAATCATTTTTCCTAGTTTGATAATGCCGACTCGATCACAGATTTTTTCTACCTCTGGCAAATTATGTGATGAGACAAAAATAGTTGTGCCCTTCTTTTTTAAATCGTTTAGTAGCCCATAGATTGTATTTTGTAATAATGGATCGAGGCCAACCGTTGGCTCATCCATAACAAGAAGTTTCGGCTCGTTCATAAGAGTCAAGATTAAGCCCAATTTTTGCTTATTTCCGCTTGATAGACTGTGGAATCTAACCTTTGGATTAAAGTCTAGTTTCTGAATCAAATCATCAACATTTTTTGACTTGCCCCTGATACTTTCGATAAACCTAATATGATCCCAGCCATTCCAGTTTCCATAAAGTTTTACATTCCCTGGCAAATAGCCAATCAACTTCTTTAATTCCACAGAATCTTTCTGAGCATCTTTGCCAAAAATAGATATCTTTCCTGAGGTTGGGCGAATAAAATCCATCAAACAACGAATCGTTGTTGTTTTGCCAGCTCCGTTTGGACCCAGAAAACCAAAAGCCTCACCTTGCTCGGCCTTAAAGGTTACTCCATCAACCGCCTTCACCGAACCGAAGCGCTTTTTTAGATCAACGATTTCTATTGCATTCGCCATATGGATCAATTATAACTCAAAAATTATTTATTAATCCAGCAAAAATGCTTCCTGAGCCTGAGTCATACCGTGGTTGATCGCTCTTTTTAGCGTACCTTGGCGCGTTTCGTATTTGTCGAGCATATAGTCTGGAGAGATTGTGTAAATATTTATTTTACGGTGAATTTTTTTTCTGCCAAAAATTACATCCAAACTCTCATTATAGTTATCATGCTTTTCTATATTGAGATACTTTTTTTTGTACTGCTGGGGCAGTTTGGACATCAGCACCCTCTTTAAACCTTTGGCCAGGAGTGTATCCTTTTTTTCGTGATAATATTCAGGCACAGTTGTAACTACCAAAAGATCTGTGCAGCCATCAGATATTGCATCTTCGATTGGCAAAGCTTTTTCAATTCGACCGTCCATAAGCTGATTTGGACCAATAGTGACAGGCTTGTTATAAAAGGCGGGTAAGGCACAAGAGGCTTTGATCACCTGGATCAGATCAACTTTGTCTTTGTTGGTATAGTAGCTACACCTCCCATTATTTACATCTGCGACGAATATTTTAAAGATAGTCTTACTTTCCTTGATTTTTTTTGTATTTAATTTCTTTTTGTGCCTGAAAATATCATCACAGAGATAATCAATATCAGCCGCTCGATTGATCCGCCATGGCTTGATAAATTTATAGCCAGACAAGTCTTCTGTATATATTGATGATCCAGATTCGGTCTGATGAGAGAGAAAGTAAGCTCCGGCACAACTGCCAGATGATGAGGCATAGATATAATCAAAAGCATCAGTCAATCCTAGCTTCTCTAGACCGACCATTACGCCCCCAGAGAAAGCACCACGCATCCCTCCGCCCTCTACGATTAAGCCAATTTTGTGTTTATCTCTATTCCCTGACTTGCGACCAGTAAGTCTCTGTAAAACGATTTCTTTGTGAGTGTTCATTATGTTATTATAGCCCCTTTTATATAAAATCCCTCTTAATAGTAAGAGGGCGGTTTAGCAAAGGTGGCGGTGGGAACCGCCAGTAAATTAATGATCCGTCCTTGACGGTTCCCACCGGTTGGTGAAATGCTGTCAGCCCCGAAGAGCTTTTGAGAGTGCGCATCCAGGTCGAGCAACCTGCAGCCTTTCCGCGGTTATGTGGCGCGGGGGCCAGATTCTCAGATAACCTTATGCGGCTTCACCGTTGAAGTGATCGCACTTCGTAGGCTCAGCACCTCATAGTGATGGTTCATCCCTTAGTGGTAGCGTAGCTACCGAGAAGCCACCAGACGAGGCCGGACTGACAACTAGCTTTTACGTCTCGGAAGACAAAGTGGTCGATTTCCCGACCTTCACCCGCGAGGGCGGGTAGCTGTAGCTCAAGCTTATTCGCTTGGCTCATTTTCCTTTGCCTATCAAGACTGGTGCTTTCTATTAAAGCTGTATAGTGGTTAGACCACGTTCTTTTTGTTTTTTAATAAAACAAAAAAGTTTTCTTTATTAGAATGGTTAGATTATATACAAATAATTTTAATTTGGCAAGATTGATTTTGAATTAAATTAGCTGAAAGTAGATTTTTTCTTGGACAAGACTTGTGTCGTCAGCTTTTTGCTCTCATCTTCGCCACATTTTGATCAATTTTATCCTTTGCATCAAGCATTTCTACCCGTAACTCTTGGTACGCTTGCAGAAAGAGAGAATCGAATCCTGGAATATGGGCTTTCATATATTCGGTTACTGCCTGATCATCTTTCTGCTCGACAATAGTATCTAGCTCCTCTTGCTCCTCTCTGGTTAGCATATTTAGCACCTTTGCGGCTAGCTTATTTCGAAAAGCATCGGCAAGATTTATCATTAAGTCCATCTTTTCTTTCTCTGGCAAATCGCTCATACCCATCTCATCAACTAAATTTTTTAATTTTGGCGTGTCCATATTCCTCCGTTTCGATTATTAAACAAAAATTTCTAGAATAGCGCTCGCACCGAAACCTGTTGCTATGCCACTCGCTGCTGCTGCTGCAGTCCACAACCGATCTCTATTTATGATAGTTCTTTTGTCAGCCTCATTAAGGCTCTTCAGGACTGAATCAAAAGCTTTCATGGCTCGTTTTAGTCTTTCGGTGGGATCTATTGTTTGTTCAGGAGTGTCGCCAGCTTCGGTTTCCGACGGAAATTCGAATGGGGGGGGTGCAGTCTCTCCAGTATCGGGATTAACTTCTGCGGCTTCAGGGGCAACTTCGCCTGTTCCTTCGGGTCTCTCGGCAGGTTGACTGTCTATACCTTTGCGAATCTCTTCTTGCATTGTAACAATAATCCTTTCATGCAATTCCTTTCTTTTTTCGCCTGACTCTTTCCGTTTGATGTTTCTAGTTATTAAATCCGCAAGTTTGGGACTTGGAGAAATTTCAAGCGTTCCATCGTCTGAGAACTCTGGTTTAATCATTCCGGCTAATTCAATCTCTGTCTTACCAACGTCGATTCTGTCTCTTGCCGGCCATATAATCCTGTTGTTAACCTCAAAAGCAAGCCCAGCAATGATAAGTAGGGAGCCAGCAGGCGTCGCTGATAAAACGACTCCACTAGCTATCAACACACTTGGATGTTTCTTTATCCACTCAAGTGTCTTGTGCGTCTTACTTTTACTGGCTAGCTCGGCTGCTACCTTGTTTTTCTCAACGCCCTCTTCGACGGCGAGGGCGGTACTTTTCTCGATATATAGTTTGATATATTCATCACTTTCGACATTTATCTCTCCGCCTTCACCAACAATTCCTTTTTCTTTTGCTTCACGTAATATTTTTTGTTCGGACAATTGAGTTAACTCTGTATTATATTTTTTTTCTAAATCTTCAAAGTCTTTCCTTTTTTTTGGTCCAACTAATCTAAGCGCTTTCAGCACTATAGACTTTTGATTAATCACGTATTGCAATCTTAGATCATCAACGCTTGTCTCTAGCTCTTTAAATTGTTCATCCCCCAAAAGTGTCCTTGCTATCTCTCGTTCTTCTTCAGCAGAAGCTTCTGGCTCTTGTTCGTCTCCTTGGTCTTCCTCAGTTTCTCCCTCCATAGTCTCTGTATCTTCTGTGCCAACGGGCGTTTCGGGTTCGATTGTTTCGTCAGGTCCTGGTGGCATTCCTTCTGGCATCTTTAAGCTCCTTCCCCTTCCTTTTGCTCTTATTTATTGCGGTCTTCATTATAATATATTTCTTTCTCATAACAAAATCTTTGTCACTTCTTGTATATATTCTCTATCTCTTCTAAATTCTTTTCGTAAATCACGTGTCTGCGTAAGCTTAATTTGGGCGTTAACTCACCATTTTCTATCGAAAATTTTTCTGGTTGTACAATAAATTTGTACACTTTTTCATATGATGCAAATTTTTTCAGCAACTCTCTCATTTCTTCAGTTAAAAATTCAAATAACTTTTCATTTTTTATTACTTTCTGTGGACTCAGATTGTCAAACTTTTCGGTCATTTTTTCAAGGTTTGGTACTACAATTGCGCCAATATGTTTTCTAGCGTCACCAAAAACGAACGCTTGGTCAATATATGGGCTCGATTCAATCGCTGACTCAATGATGGTTGGCGATACTTTTTTACCAGTCGAAAGAACGATCAGGTCTTTTTTCCGGCCTGTTATCACCAGGAAACCTTTTCGATCAAAATAGCCATAATCTCCGGTTTTGAACCACCCATCAGCGGTGAAGGAACTTTTCGTATCGCTGTTTTTAAGATATCCCTGTGTAACATTTGAACCTTTGACAACAACCTCCCCACTAGCACTTATTTTTGCCTTAATCCCATCTAAAACAGGTCCGACTGTTCCAAATGAATAATCTTCCAACCGGTTACAAGATATCACTGGCGATGTTTCGGTCAGGCCATATCCTTCCAAAATTGTAAGGCCCACTTGATCAAAAAATTTACCCAATTTTGTTGGCAAGGCTGCTCCACCAGATACAAAAAATCTTATCTGACCCCCAAACTCAGCCCTAACTTTTGAGAAAACAAGCTTTTCAAATACCTTTTCCAGCCTCTTGTGTTGTCCGTTTTTCTTGAGTCCAAAAGCAAAGCGGAATATTGCTTTTTTGAAAAAGCTTTTATTCACTTTCTCTATAATTTTTTCATAAATTTTTTCAAACAACCGAGGTACCGCAATGACAATTGTTGGACGACGTTCTTTTATCTCTTGCGAGACTTTCGCTAAGTCTGTTGCGTAGCCGATACTCGCACCACTCAACAAAGGTATATAATAGCCTATTGTTCTCTCGAAGATATGCGATAGTGGCAGAATTGAGAAAAAGCGGTCTGTTGGAAAAACATGGACCCATTTGACTACCGCCAATACGTCAAAAAGAATATTTTGATGCGATAGTTTAACCCCCTTGAAATGACCCGTTGTCCCAGAAGTATAAATAATAGTAGCCAGACTTTTAGGTTCAATCTTAATAGCCTTATCGACAATTTCGGTCGACTCTGTTGCGGTAACTTTCTGGCCATTAATCTCGGTTTTAAAATACTTAACATCCTTAATGCCTGCTTTTTCTGGCTTTTCGTAAGAAAAAACAAAAGGTATTGTCGAAATGGTCTTTGATATTTCAACCAACTTCTCGCCTAACTCACGATTTGAGAACAACAAAACCTTGGGCTGAATCTCTTTTATAATCACCTCCAGCTGAGCTGAAGACAAGACACTATGGATAGGAACATTTATGCCTCCCAGAGAGATCAAGGCCAAATCAGTTACGACCCATTCTGGCCTATTCTCTGAAAAGATAATAGCCTTGTCCCCAGGCTGAAACCCCAGTTTTTTCAATACTGACGCTAATTTTAAAGTTTCTTCTCTAAGTTCCTGATACGTAAGCTGCTCATAATGATGACCAACTTTGTATTTGAGGGCTTCGTTGCCAGCAAACTTCTCCGACGCAGAATAAAAAAGGTCGGCTAAATTTAAAGGCTGTTTTAATTCTTTTGGCTTTCTGACCATAATATTTCCGATTATGTGATAATTATATACCTTAACCGATAAATTTTGAATGCAAATTGACAAGTGTGACTATTGTTATACAATTAAGCTATAAATATGGAGTAGTCATGGCGATCAAAATTCACATAGTGGAAGATGATATACAGCTCCTCGACATGTACAGTCGCAAGTTCGAACTAGAAGGTTTTGATGTGACCATAGCCGAAGATGGTGAAAAAGCAATTGATATTCTAAGAGAATTTGTACCAGACGTCGCAATCCTGGACATCATGATGCCCAAAGTTGATGGTTTGGAGGTACTCCGGTTCATCAAAAGCAAACCTGAGCTAGAAAACGTTATTACAATTATGCTAACCAATAAATCAGATCAGACCACCGCCGAACAAATCTACGGACTCGGAGCGACCGAATACCTAGTCAAGGCAGAATTCACTCCGCTGGAAGTTGTAAACAAAGTTCGTGAATTAATTAAAATATACACAACAGAGAAATAAATAATCTCACATAAAGAAAAGAGCCCTGATTGGGGCTCTTTTCTTTATGAAATAGTTACTCTTTAAAGGTACTTGTTAATTTCTGTAACGTACTCTTCTTTTGTCTTGGAGCCTTCTAAGCGTCCAACCTCTTTGCCGTTTTTGTAAATTAATACAGTCGGCACACCGCTTATGTTCTGTGCGTTAATGAAATCCAAATTATTACTGTCGCCAGCACTCATCTTGCCAAAATAGACCTTACCCGCATATTGGTTCGCGAGATCGGTTATAATCGGGCCAACCTTAATACAATGCGGGCATGTTGGTGAGTAAACGTCAACAAAAAATGCTTTATCAGCCTTGACGACGACTGCATCAAAATTTGCGGCTGTTACACTCTTCTCATTAGCGCCTAGTTTGCCTGCTTCACTTGTATCTGCTGTTGGTTCTCCGGTCGGGGTTGCCGGCTCTGTTGTCGTAGGGGCTGTAGTTTCTTTTTTCGTTACTTCTTTCTTTTGGGAATTTCCCCAAATAACGATCCCAGCGAGTAAAAATACGCCGACTACAACCAAGGCTATTGTTGCCCAACTCATTTTGTTATTCTTCATAAAGCTCCTTTCAAATATTTAGTAGCTTGTTACTAATTTCTAGTATATTTTACCTTTTATGCGGTGGTTATTCAAGCCTCCCTATCTAAAAGTTACCACTCTTGGAGGGCCCGGTGGGATTCGAACCCACGACCAAGTGCTTAAGAGGCACCTGCTCTACCACTGAGCTACAGGCCCAAGATGTTATCAAATATGCTCTTTCGAAAATTTCATATTTTGAGTGTCTAAAAATTCTCAAAGATATAGTTACATATATCTATATGTTTATAGCAAATTAAACACAAATTATCAACCCTTTGCCATTATAGCTGTCAGCCAAAATATTTTTTATTTGACTAATCTTATGCTAAGCTATGTAGGATATGAAACCCGATACAAATAATTACAGTTTGAAAAATGTAATCAATCACCGAAAAATTTCAAGATTACATTAGAAAGAGACAGCGAATAGCGTGCCCGATAACAAAGAAATCGAAAATTTAAAAAAAACCCTCTCTGAGGTCGAAACCCTATATTGGTCTATCATGAAGGCTTCTCCTGACGATATCACCATCACTGATATTCATGGCCGCATTCTATCGGCCTCCAAATCGGCCTTGGTAATGTTTGGTTACGAAGAGCAGGAATTGCTCGGCAGAACGCTTACTGATTTTATCGCCGTCAAGGACAGGAAACGCGGAGAGAGTAATTTTGCTCTTATGCAAGAAGGTAAGTTGACAGGATTGGGTGAATATCTTGGGGTACGTAAAAACGGTAAAACTTTCGACATAGAAGTAAACGGTGAGTTTGTCCAGGATCGAAATGGGAAATCGACCAAAATGATTTTTATCGTCAGAGATATAACGAAGCGCAGGGACTCAGAAAAAATAATCAAAGAAGCCGGAGAATATTTAAACAATATCGTTAACGCGGTAGCAGATCCAATCTTCGTAAAAGACGCAAACTATAGATTTGTTCTAACTAATGATGCTTTGTCCAAAATGCTAGGAATAAATAAAAAAGATATTATCGGCAAAACTCTTGCCGAATCATTACCCAAAGATCAAATGAAACATTTTCTCGAAGTTGACAAAATGGTATTAGATACAGGCACAGAAAAAACAAGTGAAGAGTATCTCACTGGCAAGAATGGAAAAAGATTAACGATAGTCACAAAAAAATCACGCCATATTGACTCCTATGGAAATAAATTTTTAGTCGGGGTGATACACGATATCACAGACCGCAGAAAAATAGAAAAAGCCTTAAAAGAAAGCGAAGAAAAATACCGCACTATCTTCGAACAGTCACCTATAGCCATCGAGGTTTACGACCAAGATGGAAAGTTAGTAAATGTAAACCCATCTTTCCTAGAGCTCTTTGGAGTTAGAAAGATTGAAGAAATAAATAACTTTCCCCTCTTTGATGACCCAAACATATCTGACAAACACAAAAAAGACTTAAGACTTGGCAAAATGATTCACTATGAGGCTCTTTTTGATTTTGAGAAAGTCAAAAAGAGGAAACTCTTTACTACGACTAAGTCAGGACAGATTAGCGTCGAAGTATTGATAACCCCGACAAGCAGCTCCGATAAATCGATAACCGGATATTTGGTCCAGGTACAAGACAAAACAGAACGCAAAGAACTCGAGAATAAACTAGTTGCACTTGCCCTAAGAGATTCCCTAACAGGTCTCTATAGCCGTCATTATTATGAAGAGGAGATTGCTAGACTGAAGGAGAGTCGTCACTTTCCAGTCAGCGTAATCTACATAGATATAGATAATCTAAATCATGTTAACAACACCTTGGGACATAACCAAGGTGATAAAATACTCAAAAGAGCCAGTTCCGTTATAGGCAGTGATTTTCGAACAGAAGATAATATTTCCCGTGTTGGTGGAGACGAATTTGTGGTACTAATTCCTGACACAGATGAAAAAACAGTTATCAAGATTGTCGAAAGAATCAAGAAAAGCTTGAGAGAACACAACATCAAGATTCCTGATCCTATACTCTCCTTCTCGATGGGTTATGCGACGGCACTTACAAATGATCAACTCGAAAAGAGTATCCAACTTGCTGATAAACGAATGTATGTTGAAAAAAACTCAAAGAAATTAAAAAGACGTTATTAATATTAGTTTGTAATTGGTGCGCCTGGCAGGATTCGAACCTGCGACCAATAGCTTAGAAGGCTACTGCTCTATCCCCTGAGCTACAGGCGCAAAAATAACATCCAGATTATAGCTTATTTATAGCTTTTTTTCAATTATTTTACTCGTAATATTGCCTTCAAAATGATATAATTTTGCCCTATGGAAGGAAAAAAGACTATCGGCTTCGTCCTTGGTCGCGAAACAGCTCTATGTGTTGCTGAGATTTTTGCAATACTGACAAGAGAAGAAGTTAAGTATGAAATTGATTTTTTCCAACCTCCTATTTTAATCATATCCATGACACCTAAGTCTTGTGGCTTTGATATCAAAGAGTTAGGCGGAACTATTAAAATTTTTGATGTAATTGGTTTTGATCTTAACAATGATGAAGTTCAAAAAGTTCTATTTGATATGGAAGTTGCCCAAACAGAACAACGGATTAATTTTGGTATATCTGGTTATGGAAAGATAAATCAAAAGTTGATATATCGTCTGGGCAAAGACCTTAAAAACCATTATTTAGAAGGTGGATTTAAGGCTCGTTTTGTAACGGGGAAAAACATTGAGCTCTCGAGTGTGATTGTGACGGAAAACAAACTTCTCTCTCGTGGATTTGAATTAATCTTGGTCAAAAACAAAGAGCTTTATACCTTGGGCAGGACAACTGCTATCCAAGACTACAAAAACTATGGCAAACGTGATTTTGGTAGGCCCAAAAGAGACGATAGAAATGGTATGCTCCCACCAAAAGTCGCGCAGATAATGATCAATCTAGCCCAAATATCGAAGAATTCAACCCTCTATGACCCCTTTTGTGGCAGTGGAACGGTCTTGCAAGAAGCTATTCTGTCTGGCTATAAAAATGTTTTTGGAAGCGATATCAACGAGAAACAAATTGCTGATACGAAAGATAATTTACTATGGCTTGAACAAATATTTTGTACAGAAACGGTAGATAAGAGCCACCTTTTTGTGGCCGATGCCGTAACTAATAGTCCTGAGTTTCAGGTTGACGCTATTACCAGTGAAGGCTATCTAGGTGAGCCCGGCCAGAAAACGATTGAAGTTGCCGAGTCAGAGATAAAAGAACTTGCCCTTTTCTATGGAAAAGTACTTCAAAATTTCAGCAAGTTCTTATCAAAAGATGGTGTAGTTGTCTTGGCAGTTCCCTTTTTTATTATCAAAGCCAAACATTACTATCTACCAATCATGGATAGATTGAGTGGTTTCACTTTACAAAACCAAATCCCAGAAAGCATAAGAGTAAAAATGTCTCCTAGGGGCACTCTAACCTATCATCGATCGGATCAGTTTGTTGGACGGGAGCTTTTAGTGTTGAAGTCTAATAAGTAGACCCAAGAGCACCTACTTTGTATGAGCTAAAATATGATGAATAACGTGACCCATGAACACTCGATAAGACTGAGGTATTGTCTTCCCCACAAAGAATATGACTTTGCGGCCCACTGTGAGTATAACTTGATACGTCATAAACAATATTAGAAAGTATGATCCAGCAATCATTTGAATTATTGTGCTGTGCCACAACAGACGCCGTCAGAACTTTTGCTTGGGTGGCTGGAGGAGTCTGAGTCGGTGTCGTATTTGTGTTTGGAACCGTTGACTTTGATGCAGCATCTGCACTCTCGTCATCTTTTTCTGTGATTTGGGCTTGTGCTTTATTTGTGTTGGTAGTTTTGGCCGCCGTCTTTGCATACCAGAAATTTACGTATAAAAAGACTGTGATAAAAATAAGGTAAACCAAAACAAGTAAATATTTACCAAAACTATCCCATATTCTCCAACGCTTGAAGGCTAGCCTGATAGCATAAAAGGTGTGAATCGAAAAAGAAGTTAGAACGATCAGGGGCAAAACAGTGTTGTGCAGCTGTGTCGCAAGCCTAGTGTCTATAATCCCTTTCGTCATGCCATAGCCGCTTATAAAATAAACAAACATTGTGCCTAATAGTGTCCAGGCGGCGAGTCTGTCAAGTTTACATAGATACCAATTGATGTTTTTCTTCATAATTAAGATTATACTTTAAAACTTTTATTGAGGCGAGTCTGTATATCCTATTGGAAAATTTACCATGCACTACTTTATAAAATTATATCCTGGGTTTACCCAGGATATAATTATTTTAGAAAACCTATAGTTGATTTAGTGTTGCAGTCTCTCCTTTAGCTGTTGGTTCTTGAAATAGTCCTCGATCATGTCGGCAATGGTTTCGATACCCTCTGTTTCTTTGATTTGTCTGACCTCTATCTCATCCTTCCCACTAATTTCCGTAAACTTTTTCATAAGCAGTTCGCTTGGCAATAGCCCGACTCTTTTAAGCATTTTTCCTCCTTCGTTAAACTATATTAACTATAGAATTTAATTCTGAGAAAAAGCTTAAAACTAATTACTAAATTTGGGCAATTTTACGATAAAGGTTGTGCCTTGGTTCAACTTACTCGAGACCTCTATTTTCCCTTGGTGGGCTTGAACTATTTTTTTGGCGATAGAAAGCCCCAAACCATAGCCTTCGGCAGAGAATTTAGACCGAGAGTGATCCGCTCGAAAAAAGGGGTTAAAAATATAAGGTAAATCTGATAATTTTATGCCCAACCCCTGATCCTTTATTTTGATCTCTACAAAGGTATCCCGCAGAGTTGAGGTTATCTCAATCTTTGACTTTTCTGGGCTATATTTTATGGCGTTATCAAACAAAGTTACAAACAGCTTGACTAAACTTACCTTATCCCCCATCACATCAGAGTCGTCTATTTTCGTTATTACCTCTATTTCTTTTTTTTGAATTAATCGATGTAATTTCTTTTCTGTTTCAGTGATTACTACTTTGATTGATGTCCTTGTTAGTTCGATTTGCTGACCGTCTTGAAACTGATTTAAGGTCAACAAGCCGTTAGATAAAGATTCAAGCTTTTCAATTTCTTCGAGATTACTCTGAAGTAATTGTTTTGCCTCTGTAATATTAAACTCTTTGTCCCGTAGACTTACTTCTATCTCTGTTTTCATGGCCGTCAAAGGCGTTCGAAGCTCATGAGAAGCATCAGCGGTAAATCTATTTTGAACTTCAAACATTTCTTCTATTGGTTTTAGAGTTCTACGAGCCAACAGATAACTAACCCCAGTGGCTAATACTAAAATAACTAGGTTATAATAAATTAAATTCATCCTCAAGTTGCTATTGCTATCTTGAAGAAGATCGTTCCTGGCATTCTCTAGATCTAGTCTTATTTGCTTGCCAGGCGGAAAGCCCATAAGCCTCTCATTTTGGTGCCTCAAGTTATTATTTATTTCAGTTAAAGATATTTCATATATAGCAATGCTAAAAATAAAGCTAACCAACATAATGGTTGCTACATAAAAAGATGTCATTTTGATGGAGGTTGATTTGAATCTCATTATTCTCCTATTCTGTAGCCAAAGCCTCTGGCGGTTTGGATTAGCTTACGCCCTTTAAAGGGTTTGTCTATTTTATTTCTAAGATAGCCCACATAAACTTCAACTGTATTGGGCAAAATATCAGCATCAAAGTTCCAAACATGCTCAATCATTTTATCCTTTGAAATTATCTGGCCAGGATTTCTCATCAAATATTCTAACAAACTAAATTCGGTTGGCGAAAGTTCAATCAGGCGGTCATTCCTTTTGACAATCTGCTTGACTGTATCGAGCGTCAAATCTGAAACCGTTAGAACGTTGCCTAGATGGTTTTTGGGCCGTCGTAGAAGAGCCTTGATCCGTGCTAGAAGCTCATCAAATGAAAATGGCTTGATCAAATAGTCGTCTGCGCCCGTGTTTAAACCCCGGACTCGGTCGACAACCTTATCTTTGGCTGTTAACATCAATATCGGTGTTTTTTTACCAGCCTTCCTGACCGCCTTGCATATCTCTAGTCCATCTTCTATCCCAGGCAACATTCGATCCAGGATCAAAATATCATAATCAAAAGCTAGTGCAGCATCCATGCCATCCGCTCCATCATATTCGGCGTCGACTGCATAAGACTCTTGTTCAAGGCCCTTTTTTATTGCATTAGCAATCTTAACGTCATCTTCTACTAATAAAATTCTCATATTATATATTTTACTCCATAAACTGAGAAATGGCTGAAAATATTATAGCCCCACCGCTTGGTGGGGCTATTTTCCAGGCAATAAGGTGATTTAGTTATCTTCTCCCATAGGACCACCGTGTCCTCGACCGCCCATACCACCACCCATGAGGTATTTAGCATCGATTCCATTATCTGCAGCCCATTTTTCTAGGGCTGTTCTTTCGGTTTCACGAGAAGTTTGAAATTCTTTCTGCTTGGCTTCAATCTTGGTCTTTTGATCAGCTGTGATTGTGCCTTTGTCTACAAGGGATTGGAGACGGGTTGAACCTTCTCCCATAGGACCACCGTGTCCTCGACCGCCCATACCACCACCCATGAGGTATTTAGCATCGATTCCATTATCTGCAGCCCATTTTTCTAGGGCTGTTCTTTCGGTTTCACGAGAAGTTTGAAATTCTTTCTGCTTGGCTTCAATCTTGGTCTTTTGATCAGCTGTGATTGTGCCTTTGTCTACAAGGGATTGGAGACGGGTTGAACCTTCAGCTTGTCTCTCTGCCTGCTTGTCAGTCCTATAAGAATCAACAACAGCTTGAACGTCTGCTTTTTTCAAATTAAATTTTGCTGCAATTCTATCAGTCAAAGTTCCACCTGAACTATCGGCAAGAGCGAGATTCGATCCGAATAGGATCGCCACTGCGCTAATGGTTGCTACGGATGCTCCTAGAGCAATTTTTGATTTCTTTTGCATAAAACTCCTTTCGTTAGTTGTTTCTGTCTTAAATATTTATCGACCACTCCCTAAAATTTGGAAATAAATTACTTAAGACATGACAACTATAAAAGGTTATCCTTAGAAATAGCTTAGAACCCCATTACATATTCACACTTCTTATATAAATTGCTCGAAACGATCTTTGTCGGCGCCACAGATAGGACAAGTTTCTGGCGCTTCTTCTCGTGCACATAGATAGCCACAAACCTTACAGCGTAAAACTGGAAGATTTAACTTCATTTTTTCACATTTTTCATTTTCCATTTTGCTCCTTGCTCCATTATCCTTTCTGCGGTCAGGAATCGGTCCTATGCCTTTCTCGCCATTTCTTATCTTTTTTGATACATATAAAGCGCAATAACACGTCCCGTAATCGGTTAAATCTTGGTCTCTAAAGTCACAGGGACAGATAATGTCTAAATCTTTTTCTCTAATTCCTTTAGCCAAACGGCATGGACAAGCCGGGTACCCATAGCGCTTCTCATTTACAAGCAAGCTTTCAACTAGATCAAGCGTAAATTCATCATCTGGGTTTAGGTAGTAACCTCTAGAGAAATTATCGACTTTTAAGCTCTCATAATATTTACGAATACTTTCGGTATCTACAACTTTTTCATCCATTATGTTAAATCTCTTATCTCGCCTTCTTCGAACCCTAGAATAACTTTTTCCCCTTCATTAACAACTAGGGTCGGGAAAGATGAAGCGGGATTATGTTTTTCTACCTCTGCCATTACTTCGTCTTGATCGTCTTCATCGAGAAGGTCAACATCAATATAGCTGTAACCAAGTCCTAGCTCAGTTAGTAACTTTTTTGTCTTACGACACCAAATGCAGGTGCTTAGTGTATAGAGCATCACGGTTTCAGTGCTCTCTGTACCCTCCTGTATGATGTGATCCCTGTATGCCAAGCCCTTTCTCCTTTAGTATCAATTTTATCATACGAGTGAGTTGTTTTGATTAGAAAAAGCCGAGTTAACACACTCGGCTGGCGGTCCTAGATTAGGATGTATTTTTCTGATCTGCGTTATGGTTTGGGAACTGAATAAGTTGGCCGTTTTCATCTGGTGGCTGACTATTCGCTTTCGAACAAAGTTTTGCGAAATAGTAGCCCACAACGTCAGGTCCACCTCTTCTAATAACCGCTCGGAGTTCTCCCAAAATCTGATCACAACGGAATTGTGATTCTGGTATTTCTTGCTGAGCAAGCCTAATGGCTCCCAGCAGAAAGACAAGCTCTCCCGCCAAAGATCCAATACCAGAGGTGCCTTCTCCTACTTCCTCTCGCACTCTCATCACTAGATCCATCAACTGACTCGGGTATTCACTGCTCAAAGGGTTGATAATCATCACTCACCTCCCAGCCAAGGTGCAAAAAAAGACAAGCATAAGCTCGTCCCTCCGATATGGATAATTATAAAGAAAGTAGAGTTAATATCAATAAAGAAAATGGGGTCGGATAGTCGGTCTTATCAGAACCGAAGTTGCCAAATCTAAAGATGTAAATATTCCTTGTATAAACGACAACAGTCTCCCATAACCTTCATATTGGATAATTGTGTATCTGGTTTTTCCCACTTCATCTCTTCATAAGGGTTTTCGGGAACTATATGTGGAGCCCCATAAGTTATTTCTGCCAAATAATCGTGCATAAAGATAATAAAATCTTCCCTCTCTGCTTTGCCTTCGTTCAGCAGTTTGATTACTTTTAGACTAACGCCTAATTTATCATGGCCGACTCTCTCGACAGTTTGTTCGAAACTTTCGCCCTCTTTTACAAAATGTGAAGGTAAACTCCAAACTAATGGAAACGAATCTTCGTTCCTATTCCTAAGCGCAAAAAGAGTTTCGCCCTTATCGTTTTTAATAATGACAGATACCGCATCTCTTATTGGTTTGTTCATATTTCGATTTTAGCACAAAAAGAGAGCAACATCCAAAGATGAAACTCTTTTATCATGGGGTGGCATAGTGGATGTTATTAGAACCGAAATCATTAAAATGGAAGCAACTAAAATAATGAGTTAGAATTAAGCCATGATTATTGGATTTTCAACAGGATGTTTATACAAAACACATGACGCTCTTGACCCAGCGACAATTGATCTTTTTAGAAGGAACGATTGTAGTGCAGTTGAAATAATGGTTCACAGAGTGTCTGATATTGATAAGCTTATTGCCTTAAAACCATCTGATTTGCTGGGATTTGAGTATATCTCGCTACATGCACCCATTTATGATGGAAGTAAAAAGGAAGAGTATATCAATGCATTGAGAGCAATTGAAAGGATACATACTGTTGTAAGATTTAATACAGTTGTTTTACATCCAGACCTTTTTGATGAATTTACTTTCTTAAAGGATATTAACTTACCTTTCGCTATTGAGAATATGGATAATCGCAAAAAAACCTGCAAAAGTGTTGAAAGTTTGCAACAAGTTTTCAAAGAGTTTGATGTGCCAATGATCATTGATATTAACCACTCATTTTCAAATGACCCAACTATGAAATTGTCTGAAGATTTAGTAAAAGCATTTCACTCCAAAATAGAGGAAGTTCATTTAAGTGGTTTTGACACATTCCATGACCCACTTTTTAAGACACAACAGCAGGTCATATTAGATGCAATCCCAAGCATTAGCTTACCTGTTATTATAGAAAGTGTGCTGGATTCGGTTGGTGATATAGAAACTGAACTTGAATACATAAAAAAGAATATAAAAAAGTTCTAATAAATTCCCTTATGGGGTAAAGGTTAGAACTAAAAAAGAAGTCCTTTTGAACTTCTTTTTTAATCTCTTTAAAACTGGGGTGGTTGACGGGACTCGAACCCGCGACCTCCGGTACCACAAACCGGAGCTCTAACCAGCTGAGCTACAACCACCATATTATTTTCAATTTGGCGCACCCTGAGGGACTGTGGCAAAACCACTTCTCACCGCTATCATCGTGGAAAAATATTCTTTAACCAAAAGATTTGTGGCAAGACAAATCAGTCTTATTCCTAAGTTCTGTTCACCTCGGGGCTTCTCGCCCTCACTTCTGCAAATTTTCAATTTGGCGCCCTTGGGTCACTTTCCATCGAACACCTTTTAACTTGGCTTGATAAGCTAATGAAAGCATATGACGGAAATATCCAGAGGGACTAGGAGATTATACCAAAAAACACGCCTTAAATCAAAGATTTTATGTCTAAAGATTCGCTTTTAGCTCGGTTGACCATAGATTTTACCCCTTCGGCCATGTTAATCGCTTTAAGCTTAATATTTGGGTATTCATTTGTAAGCCACTAACTTTTCGTTGTCAGCCGGTAGGCTAGTATCAAGCATTTTCATCACCGAAGCCGAGGCTGAAGAGAATGTGGAGTTCGCCCGGGTTGCCGTAAGTGACGTTTTCACAAGGAAGGTATCTTATTCTATCGCCGCCAGATAATTCTTAAGCAAAAAGACTGTTTCAGCTTTTAGATTCTTTTTAATCCAGTTCTTTTCTTCATTTGAAATAAGCTCACCTAGTCCATGTAGGATTTTGTTATCCTTAATACTTTCTATAGTCTCAATGCATTTTGCAAGATAGGTCTTCGTTTTTTGGCCGGTTAAACTTTCCAATATTGCCTGGTCTATTTCCCAATTTCTTTTTAAAAAGTAATAAATGTCATAGACATCACGAGCAGTGACGGTAGTTCTCCCGGTCAAGGCCGCGAGCTTCCCAGCCAATAGATAATTTTTCTTGGCAACAAACATGGATATGCCAAAAAGCTCTTTAATTTCAAATAACTCAGGCACATTATGAAGAAATCTTGTGCTTATTTCGATTTTAATATTGTGTTCAGCATCACCATAGGAAAGCAGGAAAAAGATGGTATTTTGCTTGATATATTGATCCTTTATTCCTCCGTAATCTTTTAAGATATGTAATACTTTTTCATAAACCTCTTTTTTCACTTCATCATTATTTGGAAAAGAAATTAAATCAAAGTCTAGGTCCACTGAAAAACGGGATAGATCATAGAAGAAATAAGCACAAGTTCCACCTTTAAAACCTAACAGGGGGGCAATTCGAATATCGCTATAAATATCCTTTAAGATTCGGCCCATAATCAGTTGGTGCTTTTCTCTATTTAGCATAATTCTTATAGTACCTTTCGACCCTGTTTACCAAGGCTTTATTGTTGTATTCTTTAGCTATCTTACGACAGGTTTCCCAGCTCAGCCCATTCAAGTTGTCAAAATAATAGTCGGGGTATAGATAGATCATGTCTAAAAAAGCTCTTTCTGGCCCAGCTATGCTATATCCACCCTGATTATTAATACCACTCGGATTATACAAAAGACTATCCTTTAGTTTTCTAAAGATAAAAGAGCGTCCGTCAATCTCTTCTTTCCTTGATCTAGGACTTGCTACAAAAATACTGTCATAATATTGAAAAATAAAGCCAGCCTCTCTCAGCGCTGTTTCGAAACTAATATATGAGGGGGTATAAATGCTAGTTGCCAATTCTTTTGGATCATAATCATTATCTTTGGCAAAAACACCCCTAGTTAATCGAACTAAAGCTCCTCTTTTGACATAGTAAGAAATCTTTGACTTTAGATTATCCTTATTTCTCTCATCCCAAACCAAAGCAAGGTCATTGGTTGTTAAAACCTGCTTTGATGATTTGTATAGCTTTGTGATTGCATCATCCATAATGTCTACCTTAAGTAAGAACTATTCTTACTTCCAGTATACATTGTTATTATATTTGTTGTCAAGACCCTAGGCAAGGTATTATTGTCAATATAACGTGAATTTGCTCTATATCTTCATAATATTCACGGCATATCCTTTATTGCCTGCTTCCTAGGAGTTAACAATCGTATCAAAATGATACGATTAGAGGTATGTTTTGATACGAAAGTTATCTAAGTATCCTCACAAAGACGTTGAGTATCCCGACATTTTGTCGGGATACTCGATGGACACACGCCTAATTTGAGCAGGTTGGGTCGATGCGAACACCAATAAAAAAGGCTTTATGCAAGCATATCCATACACTTAAGTCCCTTGGTCGTCTTTGTTTGGCTAAAACCGTGAATATAGTCGAACATAAAAAAGACCTCCTTTGTAAGGCCTTTTTCTATGTGACAAATTGTGTATACTATGGCGCGCCCTGAGGGACTCGAACCCCCGGCCTTGTGGGCCGAAACCACACGCTCTAATCCAACTGAGCTAAGGGCGCACATTGGTGCATTACACCGAGAAAATTTATTCAATTTTCTCGGTAGAGGAAAAGCCGCAAATTGGTGAAGCAATTTCAGTTTTGAAACTTGCGAAACCATAAAGCGTGCTTTGACATTGGAGCGGGTAGTGGGACTCGAACCCACATTTTCACCTTGGAAGGGTGACATAATAGCCCTTATACGATACCCGCTCGATACTGGTCGGGGTGAGAAGACTCGAACTTCCGACCTCCGCGTCCCAAACGCGGCGCGCTAGCCAACTGCGCCACACCCCGTAAATTTTGCCTTCATATTATAGCTGATTTACCCAGCTTTTTCAATAAAATCAAAAGCCCCGCGGCTTCCCGCGGGGCTTATATTTCCTTTATCTAACTTCTTCCTTTAAGCTTTTACCGGCGCGAAACCTGGGCATTTTCATTTCTGGGATATGAATTATCTCCCCAGTTTGTGGATTTCGCCCTCTTCTTGAAGCTCGTTTACCCAAATCAAAAGTACCAAACCCAGTAATGGCTACCTTTTCACCCTTTTTGACTCGTTCCGTAATTATGCCCGTCATAGTATCGATAAATTTTCTAACTTCTTTTTGTGAATAGCCGGTTTCGCCTGCTAGTGATTCAATTAGTTTTTGTTGTGTCATTATGGCCTCCTTTTTTAACTTACGATCTGATTATAACAAATGGTTACAATGTTTTCTACCCTATTAGAGGGATAATTTTACATTTCGATGATGCGATCAACTCTTTCTATGGACTTGGCTTTTCCACTATCTTCTAGATCAATTACAACTGCGTTGAACACACAGGGTCCTTCGGCAACTTCAAATGTTTGTGGCAAGCCAGTCAAGAATACGTCAAAAATAATTTCTTCTTTGACTCCCAGGATAGACTCAATTGGGCCGACAAAGCCAACATCTGTGACAACGGCTGTCCCACCTTTGAGCACTCGGGCGTCAGCGGTTGGAACGTGAATATGAGTACCGACTACAGCGGAAACTCTACCGTCTAGATACCGACCAAGAGCTACCTTTTCACTACTCATCTCTGCATGAAAATCAACGAAGCTGTATTTGTAACCTTTTGCTTCTGCTAATATCTGGTCAACTTTCTCGAAAGGAGATGTCAGATTTGCATTGATGTTTTCCTTTCCAAGAACGTTGATGATTAAAAGTCTACCCTTTGGTGTTTCTACAATCCTATAGCCTTCACCAGGAGCACCGGCGGGATAATTTGCAGGCCTTATAACAGGCATTTGTATTTTTTCTAGATGTTCGGCAAATTGTTTTTTGCGCCAAACATGATTGCCAGTCGTGAAAAAATCAATTCCAGCTTGGTGCATTTCCTCAACTGTTTCAACTCTGACGCCAACTCTATCCGAGAGGTGTTCACCATTGGCTATTGTAAAGTCAACCCCATACTCGCTTTTTATCTGGGGTAAAACTTTCTTTGTTGCATCGCAACCGATTCGTGCGACGATATCTCCTATAAATAATATTTTCATTTCGCTCTTAGCTCCTCACTTTTGGAACCTTTATTGGTTTATTGGCTAGTGGCGAATAGCCAACTGCTACTGGCTTGCTTTTACTTCGCATACTCTATTGAACGTGTCTCACGAATAACATTGACCTTGATCTGACCTGGATATTTCAAGTCAGTCTCAATCTTGTTCGCAATCTCACGAGCTAGCTTTGTTGCTGCCAAGTCATCAATATCATCAGGTCGAACTAATATTCTAACTTCACGACCAGCGGAGATGGCAAAAGCTTTATCTACCCCCTTGAATGAGTTTGCGATATTCTCAAGTTCCGTCAATCGTTTGATGTAGTTTTCGATTGTGTCACGTCTTGCTCCGGGTCGGCCAGCCGAAATCGCGTCTGCAATCAAAACAATGATTGCTTCTACTGACTGGAATGGGACATCCTCATGATGAGCTTCAACAGCATGGACTATCTCATCGCTCATTCCAAACTTTTTGCAGATATCCCTAGAGATTAGAGCATGAGAACCCTCTATTTCCTGGTCGAGTGCTTTCCCTATATCGTGAATTAGGCCCGCTTTCTTCGCTATGGCGACATCAGCTCCCAGCTCAGTGGCCAAAGCTCCTGCGAGAATTGATGTTTCGATCGAATGCTGTAAGACGTTTTGAGCATAAGAGGTACGGAACTTTAATCTACCCAAAAGCTTTACAAGTTCCGGCGGAAGGCCAGCCACATTTGCCTCATAGACTGCCTTTTCTCCTGCTTCTTTGATCGCTTTGTCTATTTCTTCTTGAGCTTTTTGGACCGCTTCTTCAATCCGAGCTGGGTGGATGCGACCGTCTTTGATCAATCGATCTAGAGCGACTCTGGCGATGTGGCGACGGACTGGGTCAAAACCAGAGACGACAATCGTTTCTGGAGTATCGTCAACGATAATATCACAACCTGTTGCTCGTTCTAGCGCTTGGATGTTTCTACCTTCGCGCCCGATGATTCGTCCTTTGATCTCATCACTAGGTAAGGTAATAGCCGTCACTGTTGTTTCAGCAGTGGTCTCTGTCACAACCCGTTGCATCGCCGTTGCGATAATCTCACGGGCAGTTTTATCTGCTTCCTCTTTGGTTTCTTCTTCAATCTTTTTGATAAAAGATAAAACATCTTTTTTATAATCTTTTTCAACCATGCTAAGAAGCTTCTCGCGAGCTTCCTCTTTGTTTAGCTTTGCAATTTTTTCTAAAGCCTCCTGTTGTTTGACTCGTAGGTCGCGAAGCTCATTTTTGATTTGTTCGGCTTCTGCCCTGGTTTTTTCAATTTCGTCTCTTTTTTTGTCTAGTTCGTCATTCTTTTTGTCTAGTGCTTCCTCTCTTTGGGCCAACCTTTTTTCCGAACTTATGATCTGCTCTCGTCTTTCTTTCTCTTCCTTTTTTGCGCTTTCGGCAATTTTAACCGCCTCATCGCGTGCCTCCAAAACAACTTCTTTGGCCTTCGTTTCAGCATCAGTAATTATTTTTTGAGCCTTGGCTTCCGCGTTTTGGCTATCTCTAGTTACTTGTTTTTTCCGATAAACATATCCACCAAATCCGCCTGCACCAAGAGCCACCACTGCAATAATAATGCTAAGTGGTTCCATAATATTCTCCTTTCTAGTTTCTATCGAGCTGACTTTAGAAAAAGTTCATCGGCAAAGATCTTGTATTCAATTTTTAGTCCGTTTTTCTATGTCAACTTTTTTAATAACAAATAAAGATTACTGATTTATTATAACCTCTAGTTAATCTCTTGACAAGATAAGAAATTTTGGCAAAAAAAACTTAATGCTTTTTTTTGGACTGAGAAATATTTGGCTCACGACCATACTCTGGCGTAATCGGTCGAACAAAGTTATTCATTCTCAAGATCATTTCTAGCCCTTCTTCCAAAAGCTGTTTTACTTCATGAGTTTTACTGACTCCGACGATAGGAACATCCAAACTGTATGCTAGCGTATTCGCTACACTAATACCGATTCGAAGACCGGTAAATGAACCTGGCCCAGAATTTACGATAATGCCACTGATTTTTTTGAGGTTCTTATCGGCATCACTAAAAAGTTTTTGCAATTTAACCAAAATATCAGCGGACAAATTTCGACTAGCAGTCCACTCGTATTTCTGGAGCCAACAATCTTCCCAGATTCCCAGAAAGGCTTTCTCACTATCTGCGGTGTCGATTATTAATATCATTTTAGTCCTTCAATCAATTGATCGTAACCTAGACCCTTGGTGTTAAAAGTAATTTCACGACGCTCGTCATCTATATATTCGAAATTAACCTGGAGATATTCGCCAGGTATAGAGCTAGGGACATTTGTTGCCCACTCTATAGCAACAATATTTTTTGAGTCTCCCAAAAGATCTATTATCTCTGATTGTATCTCTTGGTCAAAGGAAGCAAGTCGATAAAAATCAAAGTGGTGGAAAAATAAACCATTTGACGATTCATAGATTCTCTCCAAAACAAAAGTCGGACTAGTAATTTCTTGCTTAATCCCAAGGCCGATTGCTAAGCCTTTGGCAAAGTGAGTTTTCCCACCACCAAGATCACCACTCAGCGCAATAAATTCGCCACCCGTTAATCTGCTCCCTAGCTTTTCTCCTAATCTAATTGTTTCTTCGACTGAGTCGCTTGTAAATTTCATTTATTTTATCTTTCCTCTCCCACATTATATAGCCAATCAAGTTTAACGCAGAAAAGGCTAATAAGAAAAGGCCTACGGCTTGATGAGAGATATCTCTATCCGGAATAGTCACTATTTATTCGCCCAAAACCTTTGTTTCCGTCGGCTGAGAGGAATCACTTGCCAAATCCGCTTCTGCTTCACTATTTGCACCCGTGGTGGTTTTTGCCTTCGTGCTAAGTTTTTTTGTTGAGGTCTTTTTTTCGCTTTGGCAACAACTGGCTCAAGCTCAACAATATCGGTAAATATATTTTGACTACCTTTCGTTGGTGTTTTTGTCCAGCGCTACTCGCTCGCCAAAATAGACCCCGGCCAACACAGCAGAGAAAACATAAACACCACAATAGCTCATATGATCTTATTCATCTTGCCTGTTAACCAAAATTTTAGTCACATATATCCAATAATTCAATAGTTAGATAATCAACATTCCGTCACCGTACGAATAAAACTGATATTTTTCATTAATCGCGTGATTATACGCCCTTAATATCCGCTCCTTATCGGCAAAAGCAGAAACCAAAAGTAGCAAGGATGATTTCGGCAAATGGAAATTTGTAACAATCCCATCGACAAATTTGAATTCATATTTTGGATATATATATATATTTGTTTCGCCAGAGGCTGGTTTTATCACCCCGTCTTTGGTCGCACTTTCTAAAACTCGTACAGAAGTCGTGCCAACGGCTATAATCCGTCGACCCTCTTTCTTGGCCTGATTGAGCCTCTCTGCAGTTTCAGCGTCAACCTCAAAGTGTTCGCTGTGAATTTGAAAATCCTCGACTTTTTCTGTTGTCACTGATTGAAAAGTCCCCAAAGAGACATGCAAAGTGACCATTTCCATTTGAATACCATTTTTGTTCAATTGTGCTAACAATTTGCTATTAAAATGTAATCCCGCCGTTGGTGCCGCCACTGAACCTGTTTTTTTCGCAAAAATGGTTTGATAGTTGTCCATATCTTTTTTTTCGTATTTCGGCAAACTGAGACTCTCTCTAGCTTTGAGAATATAGGGTGGAATTGGCATTTGACCAATAAGACTAATCTCTTGGTAAAAGTCATCTGAGCTTAGGTTAAAATCAAAGATAAATATATCATTTTTGCGCTCAATATAGGCCCCATTTAATCTTTGACCAAAGGTCAGTATTTGCCCAATTTTTAGCTTTCGGCCAGGCTTAACCCAGCATTCCCAACTGCTATCGTATATTTTTTTTACAAGTAAAACCTCGTATTCCCGTCCGTCTGAAAAACCCCTAAGTCGTGCCGGGATTACCCTTGAGTCATTAAAAACTAGAACGTCACCCGATCTCAGATAGTCAGTTAAATTATAAAAATAGCCATCTGTGATTGAGCCATTATCCTTGTCCAATACCAAAAGCCTCGCTTGATCCCGCTTTTCGCATGGCTCAATCGCTATTAATTCTGGGGGCAGACGATAATCAAATTCCTTGATCTTCATTTATTTGCTACAATATTAGCAGTCAAAGTATAATGCTTTTGGGAGGGCAATGAAACTTAAACCAGAGGAACTGAAAAAGTTACTCGTTGGCAATAATGTTATTACGGCTGATAAGTTTGATGAAATCGCCAAGCTAGCAACACAAAATAATGAGAATATTCTTGATCTTCTAGGTCAGAAAAAAGTCATTAATGAGCGTGAGTTTGCTAGAATTTGCGCAAAAGAATTAAATGTTCCCTATATCGATTTGTCAAAAGAGGCGGTTACTCGTGAAGCCTTAGAAAAGCTTCCTGAGCGGGTCGCCAGACGATACCAAGCGGCTGTCTTTGGTGAAGAAAATGGTCAAACCAAGGTAGCCATGTCTGATCCAGATAATGTCGAATCTGTCCAATTCATAGAAAAACAGCTTGGGTATGACATTAAAATTTACCTTGCCACCCTCAGTGATATCGGTGGTGTCCTAGAGCTTTACCGTGAGGGCCTATCAACTGAGATATCAAAAGCTATCAAAGAAACAGAAGACGAAATCTCGGTTGAAAAAGAGGAGCTAGAAAAAGACGCCTCGTCTGACCACGTCGAGGCTATTATTACAGAAGCACCAATTTCCCGAGCAGTGAATATTTTGATTGAATATGCCATAAAATCTAGAGCTAGTGACATTCACATTGAGCCCAGAGAGTCATTTGTTCAAGTCCGCTACCGCGTCGATGGCATCCTAAAGGATACGATGACTCTGCCACGCGCTCTTATGTCGTCTATCATATCCCGTATCAAAATCTTGGCCAATCTAAGGATCGACGAGCATCGCATACCACAAGATGGTCGTATCAAAATTAAATTAGCTGGTCGGTCTATCTCAATCCGCGTTTCAACCTTACCAGTTATGGATGGCGAAAAAATTGTGATGCGCCTTTTGGACGAAACATCAAAGGCACTGACATTAGAGGATCTTGGTTTCCAAGGCCAATCAATAATTATCATCAAAAAAGCCCTTGATAGACCCCATGGAATGTTACTAGTCACTGGGCCAACGGGCTCGGGTAAATCAACAACCCTATATAGTGTTGTCTCGGCTCTAAATGGTATCGGCGTCAATATCTCAACTATAGAGGACCCGGTTGAATACAGGATTGCTGGCGTGAACCAGACCCAAGTCAATACGAAGGTTGGAATGACTTTTGCCTCAGGCCTTCGAGCGCTTCTACGCCAAGACCCAAATATTATCATGGTCGGTGAAATTCGTGACTCTGAGACGGCTGAAATTGCCGTCCATTCCGCCCTAACTGGTCACGTTGTGTTATCAACCCTCCATACAAATAATGCGGCTGGCTGCCTTCCAAGACTTCTAGATATGAACATCGAGCCTTTCTTGATCTCATCGACAGTGAATGCTGTCATCGGACAAAGGTTAGTCAGAAAAATTTGTCCACATTGTAGCGAGTCATATTCTCCAGATCCAGAGGTCACAGAAGAAATATCTCGAGATTTTAATCTAAGGAGAGAGACCTTCGCCTCGAAAGATAAATCATTATTCAAAATTGAAAGAACCAAAGATACAGATATGGAAATCAAATTACGTGATAAAATTTTTGACATAAAGGCTGAAAGACAGAACAAGTCTGCCAAAAAGCCAATCCATTTAACTTTTCACCAAGGAAAAGGTTGTAATAAATGTGACAATTCCGGTTATTTAGGTCGTGTTGGAATCTATGAGGTTATTGATGTCGATGATGATGTTGGTAAATTAATAATTAGTCATGCGTCAACGACAGAGATCCAGGATCTAGCGGTTAGTAAAGGGATGATCTCGATGCAACAAGATGGGTTTTTGAAAGCCTTGGAAGGTATTACAACCTTCGAGGAAGTCCTACGAGTAACACGAGAGTAATATGTCAACATTCGAATATACAGTACATGACTCAAAAGGAAAGGTAACAACAGGGGCGATCGAAAGTGAAAGCCGAGAAGATGTTGCCGTCTCTTTGATGGATCGCGGTCTTACTCCTGTATCGATCAATGAACACAAAAAAAGCAGCCTCTTTCAAAAAGTAAAAAACTATACTCTTATCCCTTCTGGTGACAAAGTCCTTTTTGCGGAAGAGCTCGCAACCCTCATCAATGCTGGCGTACCAATTGACCAAGCGTTAGGTATTTTAGAAGCCCAAACCACAAACAAAAAACTAAAAGATACAATTACTCATTTGTCTCGTGACGTCCAGGGTGGACTGTCTCTCTCTAGCTCATTGACCAAATATCCTGATGTTTTTTCACCTGTTTTTGTGAATATGACCAAGGCCGGTGAGGTGGGAGGTACCCTAGATGAAGCCCTAACTAATCTGGCGGATCAACTGGCCAAAGATCATGAGTTAGTGGCCAAGATTCGAGGAGCGATGATTTACCCCGCAGTTATTTTAGTAGCCATGGTTGGGGCCATGATTTATATGATGCTGACCATTATCCCTCAGCTAGCCGTTATGTTTAACGATTTGGGTGGAAAACTCCCTATTACTACCCAGTCGCTGATATTTATCTCACAAGCTTTGACTAAATACGGTATTTTTACTTTTGCGATTATGGCCTTTATTGTTTTTGTCTATCGTTATGCTCTAAAACATTACTACTACTTTCGTTTATTTATTCACAAAATAATTCTAAAAACTCCCGTTTTTGGTCGACTTACGAAAAAAGTTAATATAGCTCGATTTGCTAGAACTCTAGGGTCACTCCTAGGAAGTGGGGTTAATGTACCGGAGTCTCTATCAATCGTAGCCGAGTCAACCAAAAATCTGGTCTTCAGGGAAGCAATCGAAAAAACAGCCGAGAAAGTCCAGAATGGAACCACCATCGCCGAAAACCTCAAAGTTTTTCCTATTTTCCCTCCGCTGGTACCACAAATGATTGCCGTGGGTGAAGAAACGGGATCACTAGATACGATTTTAAAAAAAATTGCGACTTTTTATGATCGTGAGGTTAATAATATCACCAACAATTTGACGGTTCTGCTCGAACCCATGATTATGATAGTAATAGGGATTATGGTTGGCTATATGATTATTTCTATCATCGGACCGATCTACCAGATGACAAATATGATATAAAGATATTTACTTACATTTAATTTTGATATAATCAGTTTAGAAAAACAAAAATAGAAAGGAGGTGAAAATAAGATGAGTAAAAAAGGTTTTACATTGATCGAACTTTTGATCGTGATTGTCATTATCGGCATTTTGGCCGGTATCGTTGTTGGTATTGTTGGTACTAGCTCACGTAAGAAAGCTAACGATGCCAAAAAGAAATCGACAGTACATGAGATTCAAAATGCATTGGAGCAATATTTTGTCGACAACAATGCTTATCCTGCAGCTTTAGCCGATCTTAAATCAACGACCCCTCCATTGTTAGGAGCTAGTGTTGATACCGCTTCCTACACCTATACTCCAGCAAACACAAATACTACCTATACTCTAAGCTTTACGCTAGAGAACCAGGGAGATTCTGGAGATAATGTTTCCGGCACATCGCCAAGCAAGGTGTATCAAGTTACAAACAAACAATAGCTAAATGTGTCTAGACAGATTTAAAACAGGTAGCAAATAAGCTACCTGTTTTAATATACTCATATGGCCTGTATAATAGCGATATGGAGGGAAGCAAAAAATCAGGTTTTACGATAATAGAAATTGTCATCGCATTGGTGATTTGTGCGGCTATTTTTTCGGCTGTCCTACCATTAATTTATAACTCAATAACTTCAAATCGGGGCACAAAGCTAAAGCTACTCGCCTACGAGGCCGCCAGTCGAGAAATTGAATCACTTAGAGAACAAAAGGTTTCGTCATTGATCAGCCCTAGCAACACCCCCTTTACAGTAGAGGGTATACCGGGAGCAATTGGCAATATTTCAGTAAATAAAGCCCTCGGAGATGAAAAGATTGCCGCCGTGAAAAGTGTCATCACCTGGACTTTTAAAAGTAAAAATGAACGGGTTGAGCTAAACACCTATTTATATGGAAGCACTGAATGAATAAACAAAAAAGCGGTATGAGTTTGATCGAGCTGATGATAGCCATGTCACTACTTGTAATTATCTCGATCGTCATCGGCAGTATTTATATCACTGGCTTTAAGACTTATCGACAGGAACTGGCCCAATCGAGCGTCCAATCCAATGCTCAAACCATTCTGGATAGCATCATAAATGATGCTAAAAACGCCCAATCAGTCGAGGAAACATACAACACTCACACCTCTGGTGTAAATTCTGTCATCTTGAGGGTCCCAGCGATTGATAGTAATAAAAATATTTTATATTCAGGAAGCTCGATGCTTTTTGATCGAATTATATACTATTTTGAAGATAACGCTATTCATAAGGTAACTTATGCCGATCCTTCTAGCGCAAGGTTTGCTCAAAATGGGCTGAATAAAACTCTTGATAATAATATTTTAAAACTCGAGTTTTCTTATGATCCAGATATTTTATCAACCACTCTCCTGACAGCGACTGTTTCGACCAACCAGCAAGTTGGCAAGATTAATCGCAATATAGCCCTTATCGGTAAGGCTAGGCTAAGGAACCATTTATGAAACGGGGTAATGTTTTATTAGGAATCGTCCTACTCTTATCGGCTCTTCTTACGATTGGAATTGCTCTCAGCTCAGCAGTTTTATCAACAAATATCAAAATAAAAAAAACATACCATCGTCTAGCCGCCCTATCCTATGCTGAAGGTGGGATTAATCGGGCTCTCTGGGATATAAACAAAACTGGTAACTACACTAGCATACTTGACAGCTCTCTTCCTGGCGGTCAATTCGAGGCCACAGTCGCGGCGTGTGGGACAAATTGTAAACAGATTACCTCCATCGGATACATCCCAAATAAGGCTCATTTTTCGGCAAAACGGACAGTGCGAATAAAAATCAATGGGGTTACCCCTAGCTCTAACATTTCCTTTAAGTATGGTGTCCAAGTAGATGAGCTCGGTATTTATGCAGATAATAATGCTACTATCAAGGGCAGTGTTTTCTCTAACGGGCCGATAGTGAACAATAGTAAAAATACCAAGATAACTGGTGCGGCGACGAGCCATGGTTCTAATTTCTTATTTAGTTCGATAACGAATGGCACTATCAGTGGTGATGCACGAGCTTTCTTTGTCACAAACGCGACCGTCAAGGGCACAAAATATACGGGGGTTAATCCACCGTCGCAAGAAATGCCTATCACCTCGAGCCAATTAGAGACAACAATCAACGGTTGGGAGACAGAAGCAGAAGCTGGTGGCATTATCAACAACAACGTCACAATCGCGGGAAATAATAACTTTCTCGGGCCAATACGAATAAATGGAAATCTAACCATAAGTAATAACGCAAAGCTGGAAATGCGTGGCACTATCTGGGTAAACGGGAACATTAATATAAATAACGGGGCTAACGTTTATCTAAACTCGGGTTATGGAAACAATAGCGGAATTTTGATCGCAGACTACAAACAAGATAGAATGAATTTTAACAAAGGCCGTATCTATGTTAGCCAAAACTCAACAATCAGTGGTATCGACCCGCAAAATCCCAAAACACCCAGCTACATCATGCTTTTTTCTACCCAACACCCACAATCACCCTTCGAAACTTTCTGGAAACTATGGCCAGCCATTACTATAGAACAAAATTCCGTCGGCGGCGTTTATTACACGCCCTTTGGTTCGTTGAGCGTCAAACAAAACGCCCAGGCAAGAGCCTTGGCGAGTGCTGGTCTACTTTTAGAAGAAAACTCACTCGTAGATTACGATGCAGGGATGGCAAATAGTAACTTCGCTAATGGCCCATCTGGTAAGTGGACCATCACCGAATGGCAAGCCTTAGACTAGAGAAACTAAAGAGGAGTAAAGGGGTTTCTTCCCCCAGTGCCATTTAGAATAGATGGTGCTCTTTCCTGTTTGATTTCTTGAACGGTTTTTTGGTCAAAAGTAACTTCCATCTTCTTCAAATCTTCTTGGCATTTTTTGACTGTAGCCACATTTTCCTTAGGATAGATTGAAAAATATGCAGCCAAACCCATGCCACACAAAAAAATTATGACAGCTAGCGCGACCATAAAATGTGTTCGTTTCTTTAGATAATTAAGTAATTTTTCTTGGTTTAGCTTTTTTTTCATTTTTTATTTCTTTGAAAAGATTGATAGCTGAACAATCGCTATCACATTATCATTAGACACATTTGTTTCTGCGTTATCCTTTTTGATATCAACCCCCGTTACCATTACAATCCGGCGATAGCTATTTAAGTCACTAAGTAATTTCGTTACGTTCGCATAACTACCCTTGAAAGTTAGCTTCATTGGTAATTCATAATAGCCATCCTTACTAATCGTTTGACTATACTCTTGGTTGTTTGCTTTTCCTTTTAGGGTCTGCGAGCCAATTATAACCTCTGTCGTTGCCAACCCGTTCCCGGCCGCTGTTTGCTCTACGTCCGCGATAAAACTAGAAACATCTTTATTTTTGGGTAAACTTTCCGTAACTATTTGGCTACTGTCAGCAATCTTTTTAAGCTGTATTTCCAAGTTACTTAGAACATCATATTCTTTCTGAGCGTAGATTGATTCTGTTTGAGCCTTACTCATCAAACCGCTTTGATTAAATATAAAATACCAGCCACCAATTATAGAGACTACGATTAACACAAGAGACAAAGATAAAATTGTCTTTAGAAATGTATTGTATTTTTTTGCTCCTGGTTTCATTTTGTATTACTCGTTTTAGGTGACGGTGTTTTGCTGGTCGTAAAAGTCAGGACAAAAACCTTTCCATTGGCTTGATTTGCCCCAACTATTCCACCCTCAGCGATACTCTCCAGATCAATAAAGTAAAATTTATTGGTGCTAGTAAGTAGATCTCTAAACAAAACTATGTCTCTGTCAGTTTTGGCAACACCCGTGACTGTAGACCTATTCTTGCTGTTATTGTTAATCTCAATAGATTGTAAACGAACGCCTGGAGGTGTGCTCTCCGCTATCTTTGTCAGCAGTTCATTCCAGTTAGTTCGACTGGCCTTAATCTTTTTAATTAGATTGAGTCTAATTGCTAGATCATTACCACTTTGTTCGATTTTTGCCTTTTGCTCAACTAGCGCTGTTGCGTATTTTTTTTCCGTAGCGTAGACATTGTGTTTCCCCCCAATAACAACCGCTAGCACTGTGAAGAAACCAGCTAAAATTGCCAGAACACACAAAACATATGCCAGATTGTTAACAATCTTCGCATTTTTCTTGGCATAATTTATTTCTTTTTTTATCTCTGGAGGAAGAAGATTTAACCTAATCATCTTTAACCCCCAATAGCGCCAGACCTATTGCGTTTGTATACATAGGCGCGTCCTCTTTTGGGACTGTTTTTATCGGATAGACAGAGATATTTGCCCAAGGATTACCAATCTCTGTTTGAATGTTTAGTTTTTGGGTAAAATAATCTGTCAGTCCACCTATGTTGGAGGTCCCCCCACAAATCAAAACTTTTGAGATAGTGTTCTCTTTGTTCATTTTCTCATAATAATAACGAATAATACGATCAATCTCTTTTGTAATTTCTGTTATGTCATTATCAATCGCTTCTCGTACACGTAGAGTCTTTTTATCGTCTTTTTTTAGCTTGATTTTGTCAGCTTCTTCAACACTTATATTTAAAGTCTCTGCAATTTTTTTGGTAAAGTCTCCCCCACCAACCAAAGTACTCCCAGTTACGCGAATAAACTGATCATAGATAGCCATACTGGTGCCCTGATAACCAATGTCTGCGATCAAAATAGTCTCATTTTGTGCTTTCGGGGGAACCATGGCTCGAGCAATAGCACTCAGGTTAGTCTCAATTCCAGCTATCTCTAGCCCCAATAAATTTACCAACTGCATATAGGAGTTAACAATACTTTTTGGTGCCGCCGCAAAAATAATATCATCTAACTTTGGATCTTCTTTGTTGGGACCGATCAATTTCCAGTCCAGATATAAATCGTTTATGGCCATTGGCACAATCTGTGTCGCTTCCCAGATAACTGCGTCTTCTCTATTCTTGTCCTCTGTGTGTGGCAGGGACAAAACCCTCGTGAAAACCCTCGTTTCCGCTAATGACATGTTTATCCTTGTCGCAGTGATTTTGCCCCAGATATCTTTGACAAAAAAGTCCTTTATCAGATTAGCGAGTTTTTCTGGTTCGCTAATAATTCCTTCAATTATGTAATTTTCAGGAATATCCATCATCCCATAGCCAACCAGTTTTGTTAGCTTACCTTTTTTCTTCAGCTGGACAACCTTAACGGAACGCTCACTGATATCTAGTCCGACAACGTCTTTGTGCTTCCATATTGGATCTGTTTTAAAATTAAAGGCCATCCCTCCCCTTCAAATCTATTTTACCATGCTCCCGTCTTTGACACTATTTTCTTTTTGGAGCCCCTTACCTTTCTCTTTGTAATCTTCTGCAAACTCCATTATTTTTCTAGAGATCTCGCTCGCTCTCCCTACGTTTGTAAAAGAAAAGTTTGGGGCCTTTCCGGCCGTCTGAACCTCAATATTGCCAAAATTCAACATATTTTGCATAAAACCTTTTTGAGAAGAGCTGACGTCTTGAATTTTATCTAGTTCTAATTCGGAGATTTGCCGAGAAAAAAATCTAGCTTGATTTATCTGTACAATATTCTCATTAGTAATAATACCAACATTCAAATAATAAAAAGCCAAACTAGAGAAAAAATTAGCTGTACCAAACAAAAAAAGGAGGCTGTTTATCAGCATATATATATTGTCAGAAAAACCTTGATTGATATTTGGGAACATTAAAGGCAAGATTACGACTGATACCAGTCCGAAAAAATACATCAAAAACGTAATAAGCGATGCATAAAACAGGGTGAACCAATGCCGTCTAATAACTAGCCGTATTTCCTCATCATCATTCTGTGCGTCAAAATATTTATTTTGCATTATTTATACCCCAAATATAGTGAAGAAATCAGGCGTTGATTTCCAATCTGCTTGTGAAATTACAATTACGGAGACTAGCAGAATTATCCCACAAAAAAACCAAAAAGAAATTAGGTAGGTGTCTGCTTGCTTGTCTGGAAATCTAAATTTATAAAAATGATAGCTAATAATCAAAGACCAGATTAACCAGATGAGTAAAAATATCCCATAAATTACTAAAAATATTGCCATTTGTTTTATCTTAGCATTCAGGTAGACGATTTTCTAGATTCAATTTCTGACCAAACACAGCCGCAGTACTTTTGCCGATAGACATCAAGCGCTTTGGCTCTTCTCTGCCCTTCTCTAAAATATGGACGCCAATCAGTGTAATAAAATTCAACTCCTACCTCTGTCGCTACTTTTATGCCAATCTCCTTTAAATCCTCATGTTTTTGGTAAGGGCTAACCAGTAAGGTCGTAGAGAACATATTAAAACTAAGTTTTTTTGCCGTTTCTGCCGTCCGCCTTAATCTCAATTCATAACATTTTAGACATCTAGCCGGGAATTCACCCTCCGATCCTGCAATTGCCCTCATATGTTCCGCTGGAATGTATTCTAATTCGAGGATATCGTTGCTTTTGTCCCTTGTAACAATCTTTAAATTTTTCAACCTTTTTAAATATTCATCTTTTGGCTGAATATTGGGATTATAAAATAAGTTCGTTATCTCAAATTTATTTTGAATATCTTCGTATACCCCCAAAAAGCAAGGCCCACAACAAGTGTGTAAAAGTAACTTTGTCATTATAAAAGTTGATCTTGGGTTTTTCCCTGATAACCAAGATGTTTATAGGCATGATTTGTGACCTTTCGCCCCCGCGGTGTCCTCTCCAGAAAACCAATTCGAATTAGATAGGGCTCATAAACATCTTCTATAGTATCAATCTCTTCGCTGGTGGCGGCAGAAAGAGTCGATAGGCCAACAGGGCCACCGCCAAAATTATCAATAATCGTTTTCAAAAGTCTGCGGTCGGTGTTATCTAGACCTAGACTATCTACCTCCAACATATCCAGAGACTGTCTGGCGATATCCTCTGTTATTTCACCATTGGCTTTGACTTGAGCATAATCGCGAACACGCTTCAAGAGTCGGTTAGCAATTCTTGGTGTTTTTCTTGCCCTCGTTGCAATCTCTTTTGCCCCGTTATGATCAATTTTTACGCCCAAGATTTTGGCTGAACGATTGACAATTTTATCAATCTCCTCTGAGTTATAAAAGTCTAGGTTGTAAACAAGACCGAATCTATCTCGAAGCGGTGACGAGATCAGCCCGACTCGGGTTGTCGCTCCAATTAGAGTAAATTTGGGTAAATCCAATCGGATCGAACGAGCCGCTGGACCCTTGCCAATGACGATATCGAGAACAAAATCTTCCATAGCTGGGTAGAGAACTTCCTCAACCACCCGATTCAGACGATGGATCTCGTCAATAAACAAGATGTCGTTCTCTTGAAGGTTGGTCAGGATAGAAGCGAGATCGCCAGCTCTTTCTATGGCTGGACCACTCGTTGTCCGAATATTGGTGTTTACCTCATGGGATATAACGTTTGCCAGGGTGGTTTTGCCGAGTCCTGGAGGACCGTAGATCAAAACATGATCGATAGGCTCTTTCCTGCTCTTTGCCGCACCAATCGCAATTTTCAAGCCTTCCTTGGCTTTTTCTTGACCAATATATTCACTAAATTTTGAAGGTCTTAGCGCTTCTTCAAATTTTTTCTCCTCAACAAATTCTTCACTATCTAGAATATGATCTTTGTCTAAATCCATTTTATCCTTTATTCAACTTGCTCAAACAATATTTCAATCTCTCTTCAGTTGTCGTGCACCCATCAGGAATATCGGCCAAAGCCGAACTAGCTTCATGAGGCTTAAAACCAAGCTGAAGCAAAGCTCCATAAACATCTTCTGCCTTGTTTTCTTTATGATCAAAAATACTGCCAGTCGCTCCAACTTTATTTTTGAGCTCAATGACGACTTTCTCAGCGGTCTTTTTGCCAATTCCGGAAACACTTGATAGCAAAGTTGGGTCTTGGCTCACTATCGATAATCGAATCTTTTCCATCGGCGCAACTGATAATATACCTAGGGCTGCTTTGGGGCCAATTCCCGAAACACCTATCAACAACTCAAAGAAATCTAGCTCATCGGCACTTTCAAATCCATACAAAGCCAAGATATCCTCTCGAACTTGGGTGTAAATATAAAGTTCTGCCTCTTCTCCTAGGTGTAACCTAGAAATCAAATCGGAACCAATAGATACCTTATACCCAACGCCATTGGCGCTTAGAATAATACTGTTCTCACGAACTAATTGTATCTTGCCACTTAAATATCCAATCATATCGTTATTGTAAGCCCAATAATTTGAAATTTAAAGTAGACAAACTATCTTAAACTATTTATTTTTCTCGAAGCAGAATGACAGATAGCAATCGCGAGCGCATCGGCTGCATCATCCGGTTTGGGTATTTCATCTAGCCTTAGAAGCATCTGAACCATTTTCTGAACTTGTTTTTTGTCCGCCCCACCATAGCCGCAAATCGCATTTTTGACCTGGAGCGGTGTGTACTCAGCGATGGCACAGTGGTTTTGCTTGGCCGTTAATAGGATCACTCCCCTAGCCTGACCGACAGCAATAGCCGTCTTGGCATTATTGGTAAAAAATAATTCTTCGACAGCAACCTCAAATGGCTGGTATTTTACTATTATCTCGGCTAGTTTATCACTGATTTCTTCTAGCCTCACATCCATAGAAAGCTTGGAAGAAGTTAATATACATCCGTAATCAATCAACTTGATTTGGCCTTTTTCTTCATCTATGACGCCATAGCCTGTCGTGGCGGTACCAGGATCAATGCCCAAATATATCACTATAGAACTCCCAATATATAGAGGCCGCCTATAACAAAAACAGCGTCTATTGTTAGATAGATCGGCTTACCGATATGTGTTTGGCGAGAGCTGTGCCAAACGCCTATTTTTGATTTTTTTAGCGCCGGAATGCCAACAAATAGGACGTCCATCGTCACTCCCCCCGCAAGTCCGGCCCAGAAGCTCACATCATCTAGCCCAAATCCTTGTCTGTAGAAAAGTAAAATTAACCCACAAGCGATAATAATCTCAATGACCATAAAGGTGGCTTTGTTTTTCTCTTCTTTTGGAAAATAATGGGGAATTTTATCTAATACAAGGTGTGAGATAAAAGCCAATATATAAGCTAAGTACGGATTTCCTAGTTGTTGGCCAATCACACCACCAACAATTTCATGACTGATGACCATCATTTCTAGATCTTCTCCAGAATCTCTTCCGAAATATCAAAATTCGCGTGGACGGCTGTCACGTCTTCTATTTCTTCAAGTGCATCAACCAACTTTATTATCTTTTTGGCGATTTCTGCGTCTGAAATGGTAATCTCGTTTTTGGGAATGTAGGTTATTTCAGAGTCACTGACAATGATACTGTTTTCTTCGAGATTCTCTAAAACATTTTGAAGATTTATCTTTTTTGTATAAATAATAAAATCGTTTCCGTCTTGTTCATAATCATCTGCCCCCGATTCAACAATCGCTAGCTCCAATGCTTCCCTATCTATCTTCTGTTGATCCAGGCTTATGCTGATTCGTCCTTTCTCTTCAAATATATAAGCAACCGCTCCGGCGTCTGCCATATTCCCACCATGTTTTGAGAATATACTCCTCACCTCTGAAGCTGTTCGATTCCGATTGTCGGTCATAACTTCGAGTAAAACCGCTACGCCAGCTGACCCGTATCCTTCATAAATTAATTCTTCTGGAGCGACCCCTCCTAGCTCGCCCATACCCCGCTTGATAGCTCTCTCTACGTTTGTAGCCGGCATATTGACTGCTTTGGCTTTATCTATCGCCAGACGCAGTGAAAAGTTCATCTTGGGGTCATTGCCGCCTTCTTTGGCAGCAATAGTAATCATATTGGCAACCTTGGTAAATTCTTTGCCTTTTTTTGCATCAATAATAGCCTTTTTGTGCTTGATCCCAGCCCATTTAGAGTGTCCTGACATAGATTACCTCATCACTTTTCTAACTTTTTTTGAGTTTAGATAATATAACAATATCAAAATTATAGCCTCGAATTAGGACAAAATCAATTTTTGAGAGGCAGGAGCCTATTCTGTGTCATCATAAATGTGACGTCACCATCATAGTCCGTACGAAATATTTGAACGCTTTTGAGCAGATTTAGACAGCTTTTATCTGGATGGCCAAACTTGTTGTCCTTTCCAACTGAAATCAGAACATATTTGGGAGAAACGGCTGTGACCAAGCGAGGATCGAGAGCATTCGAACTACAATGATGCGGCACTTTTAAAAGGTCTGAGTGTAAATTTTGTGATATTAGAGCTGACTGAGCCTCTTTTTCTAAATCTCCAGTAAAAGTGCGCTTTCCTGGCCCCAAACAAGCTGGGTCAACCTCAAAAAAATGGAGCAAACAGAGCTCCAAGTAAAAAACAAAGCATCCAAATTACAAATATTTTAGCCCGCATTTGACTGCTATTTTTGCAATAAATACCTATATTACAACATTATTAATCAACAAATAGTAAATAAAAAAGACCCTGTCTAGGTCTATTTTGGTGGCTGTGGGTGGATTTGAACCACCGACCAACAGCTTATGAGTCTGCTGCTCTACCCCTGAGCTACACAGCCACGTCAGCGGTATATATTATAAGTAACGATATCATTTTGGTAGCGGGGGAAGGACTCGAACCTTCGACCTCGTGGTTATGAGCCACGCGAGCTGCCACTGCTCCACCCCGCGTCGTAAGCATGCAAAATTGTAGCATTTTAAGTGCTATTTATCAACCCCGAAGAAGTAATTCCACCACTTCTGGTAGTTAGGTGTTTTATCTACAGGTTTTTCTTCTACTATCTTAGGCCTAGCCTCTGGCACTATTACAACCACCTCTTCACCTGGTTTCTGCAAGCCAAATCGTTCTCTCGCAATTTTTTCCCGATATGACTGGCTTTGGTAATATAAAAGCTTTTCTGTAAAAGTGTCGTTGGCTTTTCTCAAGTCACTAATCTCTACTTTAAGTTTTTCAACTTCCTGATTGATCTTCCAGTTCTGATAAAGGTTTTTACCCAAAGAAAATATTAGGAAAGCGGCTACAAATAAAATTAAGATGCGCCAAAGCAATTTTGAATTCATAAAAATATTATAGCATAGCTTATTCCCACGTTGACTGGTGAAGGAAAATTCGCTATAATATTTTCGTTTTGTACTTGTTTGGGCTCGTAGCTCAGTGGTAGAGCAATTGCCTTTTAAGCAACTGGTCGTGGGTTCGATCCCCACCGAGCCCTCCAAAAAATTCTCCATCAACAGATGGAGTTTTTTGATGGTGGGATGAGAACACACGAAAATGAACAAATGATTGAACTAATACTGACAGCTTTGCACCCTCAAATAAAATTCTGAAATAAAGCCGATTCATTTGATAGCGGTGATCAGCAGGCACGTCTGCGATCCCCACCGAGCCATCCATATAAAAAAATGACCCCCTTTTCGGGGGTCTTTTTATTTGTGTTTTACTATCCTTCTATCGCCTGAATAGTCTTCCTAAAACGCTGGTTAACAAAATTATTACGATTGGGCCAATTAGCCACAAGGCTCTATATCCATATATTTGAGCCGCTAGATTGCTATTATGAAAAAAGTTTATCCGATCAGTGGTGGGCATGAAGCTAATAACACTAGTAATCATCAAGCCTGCCGCGAGAAAGCCATATCCAGCAGTGTAAACACTGCTCACTGATGAATTATCGTTCGCTCCGGAGAGCTCAGATTTCATCGTTAGGATGAATATCGTCGCGGCAAAGAGCAATACCTTCACCCCAAAGATTGAGATACTCACAGAATGAGATATACTTGAGGCTTTGACGGCATAATCTAGTACGAGACTACCTAGTTCTGTCGCAATTACATACCCCACGTAAGTATTTATCAAAATATTAAAGACACGACCGCGGCCTAACAATAGACCATACACGGTCATGATCACGAAGAACAATATAATGAATAAATCCCAGGATGGAGTCATGACCCTCACTTTTTGAAGTACTAACTTTGATTATAGAATGACAAAAAACCGACGTCAATAGAGTGTTTTCCTTTCGTCCTATTCATGAACTCATCAGTACAGCAAAGAAGCTGGAGAGAAAAAACGAAATATGATCAGTAAGCCTTTCGTCGTAAGCATTTTAACTGTTCCGAATAATAAATGTAGGCTCTTTATGGTAGAATTTATTCATGGAAATAAAGGAAAGCAAAAAAGAAATACGACTAATCCACGACGGTTTTGAAATAGGGATATTACTAAAAGGCATAGATGGTTTATTAGAGATTATTGGCGGTTTAGTTTTATTGTTTTTACCACTAGGTAAAATTGACCAAATCCTATTAACTGTCACCAGAAAAGAATTGGTAGAGGACCCTAATGATATTATTGCAAATTATCTATTTCACCTAGCGAATACCTTGTCGATTTCAGCCCTAAATTTTACAATTGCCCTACTTCTGCTCCATGGCCTTGTAAAAGTATTTCTCGTCATCATGTTGTTAAAACGTAAGCTTTGGGCTTATCCTGTGACGATGATTGCGTTTGGAGCCTTCGGTGTATATCAGTTATATCAGTTTTCTTATAGCCACTCATCTTGGTTATTAATCTTAACCTTGCTAGATATAATCGTCATAGTCTTAACTTGGTTTGAGTACTACAACTTAAAAAGGAAGTTAATATAGCATATTAG
>JBAXEY010000006.1:0-40537 GCA_037140175.1 bacterium
AAGACATACCTCAATTCTTTAACTATCCAAGAAAACCTAAATCAAATGCTTATATCGAAAGATTCAACCGAACAATCCAAGAACAATATGTTTCCTGGCACCTATCTGATCTAGAGGATATTAACAACTTTAACCATAATCTAATGGAATATCTTCTATGGTACAATACGATTAGACCGCATAAATCTCTTCAGAAAATACCGCCCCTTAAATACTTTATTGATAACTTTATAACTAACACCCAAAAGTCCAATATGTTATGGACGCTAACAAAACCTTTACAATCATACCGTTTTGTGTTATTATAACGTTCATGCAAATTACAACTGCTAACATCTTCAAAATATTAGGTGCCGTTACCCTATTTATCGTCCTATTGCTCTTTATCAGAGCGGCTTCCACACCGCTAATGTGGCTTGCGGCAGCTTTTTTGATCGCCCTACTCCTAAATCCCCTCGTCGGTCGATTTCAGAAGTTTATGCCCAAAAAAAGCAGAATCACGGCTATTCTCCTAACGGTGGTTATTATCGTTGCGATATTAATATTTGCCGTTATTGTAATCGCTTCCCCCTTGACTCGGCAGTTCGGCTCTCTCGGAATTGATCTTTCAAAACATCTCGAGGGGCTTAAGGGAAACAAAACATTATCTGATTTTATTAATCATGCCAGCAGCGCTCCAGCCCCATACAAAGAGACCGTTTCTAATATCGCTTCTCTCGCCCTCAATCTAACAGTTTCTATCGCAAACGCTATTTGGGCCGCAATCACTATCACCATGCTCGCTGTTTTTATGCTTATAAATCCGCAAAGAGTAGTTGATCATGTTATCCAATATATTCCCAAAAAGCATAGACGACTGGTCAGTAAACTCAATACGGCTCTATCTGATATCGTTCCCAAATATTTCGGCGGAACCTTGATAATCGCCTTTATCGTCGCTGTTTTTACCTTCATCCCCTTGGTTCTTTTGGGCGTGCCCTACCCTCTCGCCTTAGCGACGGGGATGCTATTTTTTGATCTAATTCCTCTCATTGGTGCCACGTTGGGCTATGCATTTATCATCGGTTTTTGTCTATTAATAAATATGCCGATGGCCGCTGTGATTCTTTTGATTTATATCCTTATCTATCAACTAGTTGAGGATAACGTGATCGTTCCTTTGATCCAACACAAGACAGTCAGCATTTCACCTTTGAGCGTCTTGGTCTCCATCCTTATCGGTGCCGCCGTCTTTGGTATGCTCGGCGCCCTGCTGGCAATCCCAGCCGCCGCCATGATCAAGATTACCTACAACGCTCTACAAGAAGAAGGCTACCTTAAAAAGAGTTAGAGTGAAGAGAACCAAAAAAACGACCATCTCGGTCGTTTTTTTTATATATAATTAGTAACAATTTTTATGTTTTTGAATGAGCTTTATTTAGGGTAATTTCCTGCTCGATTAGATATCGAATGATCAAATATAGGGCCAGATCAACAAAGAACGCGATAATAGCACTAAGTTGGTTTTGATAAAAAAGGATAAAGTCAGAGAAAAAGATAGTCACCAAAAGTGAATATTTGAAAAACTCAAAGGCCTTAAGACGATTTTTCTTGATAAAAAAATATAGGCCAAATAAAACCAAAAGTCCAGAAATAACTATAAAAATAATATTGTAGACAAAGTCTTTATTCCCCATCCCGAGCACTACAAAAGAAGTGATTAGTCCCAGGATTGATTCAAAGACAAAGATAGAAATTAATATAGCCTGTACCTTTGGCTTTTTGAGAATATTTGTATACTTGGTGAAGAAAAGTATTCTGACTCTCTCGATAATATTATCCTTTGCTTCCGCTGGCTTATAAGTATTTACATAGTCTTTTATCAAAGAGTAAAATGGGTCGTTTTTGTCAGTTTTCTCTAAAATGTGAAGCAAGTCTTCCTTATCCTTCTTATTAAAATCAGAGATATAGGCCTGCTTGAGCATATCAAGAGCATTGGCCATATAATCTTTGTGCGACATCGCCACTCTTTTTTCTATAATTTTTGAGGCTAAATAGATCGCGAGGAAGATACCATACATCAAGGCAAAAGTAGGTTTGAAGAAATAATTATTATCAGAAGTTAGAAATTTCCCGAGCTCATCGATAAAAAAACCAAAACCAATCCCTCCGAGAATACTCCCCCAGACTAAGCTACTTTTATTCAAATAAGCCAAAAAGAAAACAATCGCAATCAACATTAGCAGACCACCCCAGAGCATATGGGCAATATGAAGTCCATTTCCGCCTCCCAGCTGTGGGTATCCCGTTAAAGCCAAAAATATTCTAATACCCAAGATAGTTGCGACCGAGGTAAAAAGAAAGTTTTCGATCAGGCTCGCAAAATCAATATTTCGGACATAAGATATATGGAACTTCATTGGTCGTATTATATAATATTAAGGATATTTCTAAAATATAAAGTTATTTCATCACAATCATTATTTTTCTTGATATAATAATAGTTAATAATAAATGGAGGGCAAGATGCCTGATGAAGTAAAAGAAAACTCTGCATCCGAAAAAGTCGAGGAAACAAAAAATGAGACTGTATCCGAGACTGTAAAACCAACCAAAAAATCGAATAAAACTTGTTTGACTATTGTTTTGGTTGTCGTGGTCTTATTGATTGGTCTATCTGTTGGCGGCTATTTTATTAGCAAATATGTCTTTAACAAGGCCGGTGAGGGTATAGTCGAAAAAGTAATTGAGTCAGGTACTGGTGGTAAGGTTAATATCGATACAAAAAACAAAGATGTCACCATCAAAACAAATGAAGGCACATTCAATGCTGGTGAAAATGTTTCATGGCCGAGTGATATGCCAACAGATGTTCCCAAATTCACTAGCGGCAAGATTACGCTAGCTACAAATAAAAATACAGAACCAAAAGGTTGGGAAGTGTTGATCAGTAACGTTGAAAGTAGTAATGTTGCAGACTATCAAACAAAGCTAAAAGCCGCTGGCTGGACTAATTCAAGCGAGAGTTCATTTGGAGCAGACCTGATACAAATGCAAAAAGACACTCGTGATCTAACCCTAGTATACGATTCATCTTCAAAGGGTGTTTCCCTGACCGTTAGCTACAAAACAACTCAATAAAACTATATTACTTTAGAGAAAAGTCTAGAGATCGAATTACGAAAATGTTTGTACTTTCCGATGTTTTTTAGTTCTTGTAATGTCACCAATCGACACTTTTTCAAATCATCTTCATATATTTTGTCATTTAACGCCGTAAGTTTGTCGTCATAGACAAGTAATGTCAGCTCATCATGGAGAGAAAGACTGCGCGTATCAAGGTTGCAGGTTCCCATCGAAAAAAACTCTTTATCAAAAGTGGCCATTTTTGCGTGTAAAAATCCAGCTTCATAAAGGTAAACTTTGACTCCAGAATTGATCAGATCCGTAAAATAAGAAAAGGCTGCATTCCAAACGAGCTTTTTGTCTGGCAAACCTGTGATCATCAGTCGAACGTCAACACCTGACATGGCAGCCGCCTTCATTGATTCATAGAGGTGTTGATTGGGCACAAAATATGGTGACTGAAGCCAGGCTCTTTCTCTTGCGTTTGAGACTGCCTCTGCATAGATATTTGAAATTGATTCTTTGTTGTTATCGACACTCGATGAGGCAAACTGAACCATGGCTTTATAACTATCACTATCCGAATCCATTTTCACAAAGTATTTATTGGTAAATAGATTTATTTTAGTTCGTTCAAAGAGACGAAAGGCAAATTGAGACAAGAGCATATAGACTATCGGTCCCTCGACACGAATAGCGTCGTCTCTCCAAGTGGGGAAATGCTTTCCGCCGTCAATGTATTCTTGCCCCATATTTATACCGCCTGTGTAGCCGATCACGCCATCAATAACCGCGATTTTACGATGGTTTCGGTAGTTTATCATGTTTAGATTCATGACATCTGTCGTCACTGAAGCCCCTGCTCTTCTAAGCTTATGGAGCTCCTTCTTTGAGTAGAGAAGGCTTCCAACAAAGTCATACATTATATAGACTTCGACCCCTTCTTTTAGCTTTTCTAATAATATCTCGGTTATTTGACCAGTTAGCTTATCCCTCTCCCAAATGAAATATTGGAGGATGATATATTTTCTAGCTTTTGTTAAATCTTTTTTGAGATTATCGTATTTCTGCTCGCCACTCGGATAGATATCAACCGCCGTTGCCGGGAACCTAGTATCCCCATAATATGAGATACCTAATTGTGATACCTTTGAAGTTAAATTATCCTTATTATTTTTGGTGAAGGTCTCTCTGTCCTTCTGATATTTCTTCTGGATAGATAGAAAAAATGTTTCAAGTTTTTTTCTTTCAGCGATTCTAATCTTCCGTCTTTTGCTGGATCGATACCAATTTCGACCAAGGAAGTAATAGAGGGGCAAGCCCAAATATGGGACAAAGTAGATAACCATAATCCAGGCTAGGGTCGTCTCGGCATCACGATCATCATTAATAAGTATTATTATAGCGGCGATAGCTAAAAGGCCATAAACCAATATAAAAAGTCCCCAAATAGTCAACATCATGCCTCCTCGTAAGCGCCGCGCCTACGTTTAATTAATATTGGCAGTAACGATAATGCCCCCAAGAGCCCCAAGGCGAACAACATCCCTGGGGTCATAATATCCCTAGCCGAGGTAACAACCCTCGCCTGTTGGCCAGCAAAGGTATATATCAGTTCTGCCGGTAGCATCCCCAGTGACGTTGTCCATAGAAAAGTTTTGGCTTTTGCCTGAGTCGATCCAGCAAAAATATTAATCATCATCGCGGGAAAGCCTGGAGTCAGGCGGAGAAATAGAAAAAAGTTCGCTCCATCCTGTTTGTACATTTTTTCAAATTTACTAAATTTATCGCCAAACTTTTTTGTAATTTTGGCGGCAAAAAAATGTCGAGCGATCAAAAACATAATCAAGCTACCGATCGTACAACCAATATTAGCACCCAATGTGCCAAAGATAATGCCAAAGAAGAAACCTGCCGAGAGATTCATGATCCAAATCCCAGGTGTAAAGAAAGCGGCGATCAATATATAGACCAAAACAAAAGTAACCCAGGAGATAATAAAGTATTTTTCGGTGAATGTTTTTGTTTCTTTGACAAAATTTAAGATTAGGTTAGTATTATCGGCATCCTTTACAAAAAAATATAGCCCCAATGTCACTATCACGATCAATAGAGTGATAAGAGTTACTTTAAAATAATTATGCCTAAGCCCAATGTATTGTTTTCTTAAGCTTGTCTTCATTTGTGCTATTGCTCAGTTAATTCTTTGAATTAGCTAGGATTAATGTAGCCCTCATCTTTGAGGTCTTGGTAAGTTAATTTGATTAGTGCCGCTACTGGTATCGCAAGTAGTGCCCCAACCATTCCTGCCGCCGCACTCCCGATTAGGATCGCTATCAGAATACTTAGTGGCGAAAGCTTGACGGTTTTTTGTTGGATCAGAGGTGTAATAATATTATTTTCAACTAACTGATAAAGAATATAGTAAATTACAAAGATGATAGCGGCGACTGGCTGACCGATCAAGAAACAGAAGCCAACGACTAGAGCCGCACCGAGAGTGGCACCAACCATCGGTATCATGTCCAAGAAGAAAACACTTAAAGCTAGCGCTGGCGCAAAAGGAATTTGTAAAATCAAAAGTGCAATAAATGAGGTTATCCCCGCTATGGTTGCAACCATCAAGAGACCACCAAAATACTTTGGGACGATATTCGATAAGTTGTTGTTTATCTTCTGGTAAAGACTCCTGTGCTTTTTTGGAATATATTTACCGACCGAATCGACAACGTTTTTGGGGTTAATAAGCATAAAGATTGATAGTGAAAGAATCGTTACAAAGGCGAAAATTCCATTGACTATACCAAGAGCAATACCTGTAATTCCTCCACCGACTGTCGTAAATACCTGTTTTGAGCTGGCATCTTTCCAATTTATCTGCGATATCAAGCCTTTAACGGTATCATTTCCTTTGGCCGAATTGATTGCCTTGGTGATCTCATCGATAATACCTCCGAAGCTCTGGATCAAAGGTTGGAGCATAACAAAAACAAAAAAACCGATCAAAATAGTGATGAAAGCTACAGTTAGTAATATCGCCGTAATGCGGTTTTTCTTCGGTATAAATCTCTGTATCCAGCCGACAAAAGGATTTATTAGAACTGCAATCAAAAAGGCGGCCGCAATCCAGCCTAGAACTGTTCGGATGTTATTTAGAAATAACAAGAAGAGTAAAAAAACGGTGACAACAGATAGAACTTTAGTAATATTTCGCGCTGATAAATCCATGGGATATTTATAGCATATTTTCAAATAAAAGAAAAGAATAAAAAGCGCTTTTTTCCTTATGGGCTAAGAATATTTACATCAATATTTTATATTAATATTATTTTCTAGATGGTATAATATTTATATGAACAAGACTGACGAAGAAAAAGATCAACTTTGGGCCGGGCTTATTGCCGCCAGCGGGGCAGTAATCTCGCTCCTAGCCACTGGAACAATTGTTTACCATTATCTCGAGGGTTGGAGCTGGATTAGTGCGCTATATTTTACAGTGGTTACCATGGCTACAGTCGGCTACGGAGATTTGCACCCGACAACGGATCTAAGTCGCCTCTTTACTATCTTTTTTATCCTTTTTGGGGTAACTATCGCCCTGGCTTCGATTACCTTCATTGGAGGCCAATACCTCTCTCGACGAGAGGCTAAAGTCAAACGTCGCAGAGATGCCAAAAGGGTCGAGAAGGAAACAAACCAGAACTAGTTTATTTAAGTTTGTAAATTTTATTATAATTTTAAAGAAAGGAGTAAGTATGTGTTGTGGATTTGCGGTATTGGCTTTTTTAGGACCTAGGGCAGGTATTCTGTTTTGGTGGTTAATTAGACCTCTCTATTTTAGTAATAATATGCCTGGTTTTTTATGGACAATACTAGGTATTGTGTTCTTGCCTTGGTTGACATTGATGTATTTGATTGTTGCCCCTGGTGGAATAAGTGGTTTCGATTGGATCTGGTTAGGTCTAGCCCTATTCTTTGACATAGCCTCATATAGCGGATCTGTCTACGGGAACAAAGACAAGCTACCTAAATCTAAATAGATTTAGCCTCTATTATTTTAGAATTTTCTTAAGTAAGAAATAAATACATTATGAAAGGAGGTGGAAGACATGAAGAAAGTAACATTAACCCGTGTTGATGCGGTCTCTTTTGCAAATTTTGTTGCAGTTTTTTCTGCAATCGTTGTATTAGTAGCGGCTGTCATAATGATGGTTTTTGGCTGGTTGAATTTTATTAAAATTGATGTTTGGTTTCCAAGCGCCAGTTTTAACTGGAGCTATGCCATCTGGACAATTATCATTAGTCCTCTAGTTGCTCTAGCTACTGGTTGGGTTTGGGGAGCAGTTGCAGCTTGGTTCTACAATGAAGCCCTAGGCAAGACAAAAGGCATCAAGATCGAAATATCAGAAAAGTAATTATAAGCATCCAAAATAAAACCCTTTTTTTAATAAGGGTTTTATTTTTGTAGATTTATATTGAACTAGCTTTTTGTCGAAGCCTTTTTATTAATAGTAGTATGTTTTATTTTATTAATTATTCTAGAGCTGGTAGCAATCAGTATTACGACACCACCGATCAAAAATATAGCGCCCAGAGGTCCAGGAGCGTGAACATAATTAGTCCCGATGGCTAAAACCATGTTTTTGAAAAGCATTTCAGCGGTTGTTGGATTGATCACAGCCATGGTAGAGCTTATTGCGGGCGAGCCAAAATAAGATAATAGAACCATCAAGCCACCAGAGATTCCTAGTACCCACCCAGAAGCCCGAAGGGCTATCAATAAATTCTTTCTGTTCACATATAATACTCCGGCTACGAAAATGGCCAGCAAAATAGACATCGCGACGATTAGGTTACCAAGCTGGTTGATGTAGGTCCTTGCCTTGACTAAATATCCAATGCCACTATTGGGATTTTTCTCTAAGTCAACGACAGATATCTGAGCTGGTATAGATGCCACTGTATCTTTTGCTAAGGTATTTAAATCTTTTGACAATCCCCACCCATTTAGCCTGGCATTTATTAGGTCTTTGTACTTGGAGGTGTCGATGACAACCTTATCATTAACAATCTCGGTGTTCCCTTTTTTGTTAAGGGATTTGACAACACGCTCGACTGGTTTCTTGCTAAGGTTCTGAACTAGCTTCGGGGTAATAAAATAATCTAGCGCTTTTGTCACGATTGCCTTCTCCACGATATTGTTTTGGATCCTCTCCGGAAGTCGTGATTCAATCTCTGTTTTAATAATTTCAGCGGTATATGTGTAAGTTTTCGCCTCCACAAACAAAGCTTGTAGCTTCGTCGCATTGGTCAGATAGCCCTTCAATATAATCATATGGACCAATAATAAAAGTACAATTATTTGACAGATAACTAATAGAATAGTCTTTTTGTTCATATAAATATTATACCACTCTGTTTCTATAAAAAAACAATAAAAAAGACTATAATATAGTTAAGTTTTGGCCCCAAGCCTTGACATATCGATAAATAGTAATATAATAAGCTATCTAAAGTTTATTTTGAAAGGAGGTGAGAAAAATGAACAAAACTGATAAAACATTAATGAAACAGTACTGGTGGATGATGGTTATCAGAGGTATTGCGGCTATCCTTTTTGGTCTAGCAGCTCTTCTCTGGCCAGGAATGACTTTACTAACCTTGATTTATCTTTTCGTCCTTTTCTTGATCGCTAGTGGGATAATCGATATCATTGTTGGTATCTTTAGTATCGGCAAACACACTCGTTGGTTCTTGACCCTCATTATGGGTATTTTGGAACTTGGTTTCGGTGTATATCTAATCAGACACCTTGGTGTTACTATTGCTACCTTCATCTTACTTGCAGGATTTATCCTGATCTTTAGAGGAATTCTAGAAATAGTCGGCGCCTTCGTTGAAGGAGTCACTGCTACAGAAAAATCTCTAGCAATTATCGCAGGTGTAGTCGGAGTTTTAGCTGGTGTGTTAATTCTCTTGCAACCAAGCACAACGATTGCTTTTGTTTGGGTCTTGGGGTTATTTGCCCTAATAAGTGGACCTATCACCATCGCAATTGCCTTGGATGTAAAATCGGCTGTAGAAAAATAATATTTTTCTCATTAAAAAAGCAGTCTTGTATGACTGCTTTTTTATTTGTACAAAATCTAAATTGTTTGTTAGTTATCAAGTTTGTAAAGTTATAAAGTAGAAGGGGTAGTTTTTATTCTGCCAGCAATCTCTTTATCTCTGGCAACATCGACAAAGCTGCCTCTTCTCCTTTATGAATTAGATCAACCCCACCCGAGAATTTTGTCCAATTTGCCTTTGGGATATCGGGCTTGATGATAATGTCTGCATCTTTGGATTTTTCCTTTGCTAGGTTGTAGCTGAGGAGCTCTATCAAAGATGAGGCCATCGAGAAAGAGCCAAGACTTCTATTTTGAGTAGTGATAAAGCTCTCATTGTTAAGATTAACCGCGATCACTATGTCTGCCCCCATCTCCCGAACTACGTTAACTGGGACTGGATTGCTCACTCCACCATCGACTAGTGTTCCTCGACTGCTTATGACGGGTTTGAATATAACAGGCACAGAAATACTAGCCCTTATCGCCTCGATCAGATCCCCATGATCAATAATTACTTCATTTCCTGTTTCAATATTGGTTGCAACTGCTTTAAAGGGAATCATACTATTCTCGATGTTAACGCGGCCAAGCTGGGCCTCCAGATATTCCGAAATGGCGTTTCCTTTGACCAGCCCTGATCTCAATGATGGATCCAAGAAATTTTTTAAGAACTCTTTGAAGGTTTGCTTTCGAATAATATTCTCAATTTTTACAATATCTAAATCATGGGCGTAGGCTCCCCCAATCATTGCCCCGACACTAGCGCCGGCGATAAAATCAATCGGAATACTGTTGCGCTCCAGAACTTTGATTACACCAATATGAGCCAAGCCTTTGGCTCCGCCAGATCCGAGGGCAAGGCCGATGGTTTTTCGTTTCTCCTGAACAAACAAATGTCTAAATACATTTAACATAACTAGATTATTATAGCAGTTATAGCCATAACAAAGCTATTTTTCTGTTATAATTAGTGAAAGTAAAGGAGTGATGATGAAATATTTATTGAGTTGGGTTATAGCATTTGCCCTTGTCAGCGCCATCGATGGAGTGTGGCATTTGCTGATATTCAAAAACCGCTACCGAGCTGGCATCGAAAGAGTGGCTAACGTCAAAAATGGAAAAGTTGCTTTCAAAGGAATCAGTGCCCTGATCTCTCAGATCTTGGTCGTGACCAGCATTATGATATTGGTCTTGATGGTGATTGGCTTGGGTGGCTCATACCAGCAAGCGGCCATCGTCGGTGCCCTCGCTGGAACCCTAGCAATCAGCGTTTATGGACTGGTGAATTATGCTCTGATCAAAAATTGGAGTCTAGATATAACCATTCTCGAAGTAGTCTGGGGTCCAATCATTGGAGCAAGCAGTGGTTTGCTCGTTGCTTATCTAAATAATATTTTATAATCCAGAAGCTTTTGTCGGAATCGTTCCCACAAAATGAACTGATCCATTGTTTATTTCGACTTTTTGAACGTCAAGCCCATTGATCCCACTTAATATATTGTTCACATAGCTTGTAAATTCACTTTCAGCTCTTTTGGTAATTACTCCTGGCACAGAGAGCGCTCCTGCTTGGAGTTTATCAACTTTGACGCCAAAACTTTTTGCACCAGTATTGTAGACATCCCCTTTGACGTAAATTGGGTAGTTTATTTTCCGTCCTTGGTAAGTAAAATTAGTTACAAATGAGGCCTCTGCCTTTTTGCCGCCTAGAAATTTGATCTGCACATTGTTAATCGGCCCTTTTAGATTATTCGAATAGTTTTGGATCGCACTTACCTCAGCATCGCTCAGGGTAAGGTCGACCTGTTGACTGCCCTCGGTTTTAAAGGTTGAGCCCAGATACAAGGCCCCAGGAATCGGGACGTCGACCTTGGCCTTTTCTTTGACGGCCTGGTTGTAGTCAGCGATCGTATATTTTACGCCCAAATCTTTTTGTTTGTTGCTTTTAATCTGAGTAAAGGCAAAGATGCCATAGCCAATTAAAGCAATAATGATGATAGTCACAATCAGCAGAATCCACTTAAATACCTTCATGTTGTCTCCTTTTAATAGATTTATTTTACCTTAATCTGGCCAATAATAGTATAATTAGAAAAAGAGGTAAGATGTTTAATGTCCTAGTTATGTGTGCCGTAGTAATCCTACTCTATATGAGTGCTTTTTTTGTCCTCGCGACCATCAGAAAGAATGCCGGCCTGGTCGATATTGGCTGGGGGCTAGGCTTTGTCGTCATTGCCTGGATGACATATTTTCTAGGACATTATGAGGTCCTTCGAGATTTACCTCAAACTCTAATTTTGATTTTAGTTTCTCTCTGGGGTCTACGCCTTGGATACCATGTCTATCAGCGCAACAAAAACAAGCCTGAGGATTTTCGATATCTCAACTGGCGCAAAACCTGGAATCATTATTATCTGCGGAGTTATTTTCAAATATTTATCCTCCAAGGAATTTTTATGTTTATGATCGCTCTGCCAATAATGGTTATCAACTCATCATCAAATAGCGACTGGTCATTCCTTCTTTATGTTGGGTTGGTGGTTTGGCTGATTGGGTTTCTATTTGAAGCGATTGGCGACTGGCAGCTTGCTCAGTTTATTAAAGTAGGTAAGAATAGAGGCCACATCATAAACTCTGGCCTCTGGAGATACACTCGACATCCCAACTATTTTGGTGAAGTGACTCTGTGGTGGGGCGTATTTTTGATCGCCTTTTCATCAACGAATCAGCTCTTGCTAATAACCAGCCCCCTTTTAATCAGCTTTCTTATCATCAAAGTCTCTGGCATCCCGATGTTAGAGAAAAAATATAATGGGAACGCAGAGTTTGAAAGTTATAAAAAAAGAACTAGCGTCTTCTTTCCCTGGTTTCCAAAAAGATAAGTTTTTTAATTAGGCCTTGATTGACTAGCCTTAGCTGCCAAGCTAAACTAAATACACTAAAGGAGAAATATATGGCTGAAGACAAAACTGGATCAATGCCAAATGATGAAGAAACATGGACACCCCCGACTGAAGCCGAAGCAGAAGAGGCATTGGCAGACTTAGCAGATGGCGACCCCATTAGGATAACTAGTGAAGATGATATTCGTAACCTACCAAAAGCTGACGTCCAGATCAGGACAGATGATAGGGATGGGGACAGAATGGAACTCGAGGAAGCCAGAGAAAGACTAAGTAACTTACCGGATAACTAATATGAATACCCAAGAAACTATTCTATCGAGAAGAAGTGTCAGAACCTATGCGGATAAACCTGTCTCTGATCATGATATCGAGATTTTAATAAAGGCGGCTAGCCAAGCCCCATCGGCTGGCAATGCTCAACCTTGGCATTTTATCGTCATCAAAGATAAACAAATATTATCTAAGATTCCGGCCTTTCACAAAACTGCACCGATGATCGCTAATGCACCGGTGGCAATCGCTATCTGTGCTGACCTTGAGTTAGAGAAATATCCCGGCTGTTGGGTCCTGGACTGCTCTGCCGCTGCTGAGAATTTGCTCCTCGCCGCTCACGATCTGGGCTTGGGTGCTGTCTGGACTGCAAATTATCCCCTCAAAGAAGTCGAAGAAGGAATGAGAGATTTATTCAAACTTCCACCAAACATTATGCCGCATTGTGTGATTCCAATTGGATATCCTGCTCATTCTTATAATGCAAAAAGCTATTATCAAAAAGAGCGAGTTCATTACGATAAGTGGTAAGGCAAAGATAGCTTGTAGCTAGTTAAGAAGTTAACGGGGCTGTCGTCAGGGCAATCAAATTGCCTTGGCGTCAGCCCCTGTTTCGTGGGGTCACTCAGTTGCAAACACTTGCTGTGGTGTATAGACTTTCTGCCTTCTCCGGGCAGTTCTTGCTTTTTCTTCGGCCTCTGCAAGCCATTTTCTCTCAAAGAGAATCTGGGTCAACTCATCTTCGTCAATCTCCCTGTATCGGGTCTTGTTGTACAGACAGACGATTGCCCAGACTGGATTACAGCTCTCGCACTTGAGCTTGACGTCAGGCACGTCTTTGCAGTAGTCCTCATAGGCGCGATGAAAGCTTTGCTGGCAGGATTGGTGGCACCAAACCTTCCGCTGTTCGTATTTGGGTTGGCTGTAAAAGCCCTTTGGGAAGTTGACGTGGTGTTCGCTTGTTCTTCTTGCTCCCTCTTCATCTGGATCAAGAGGTTGGTAACAAAAATAACATAAGGTATTTTCATCAGCAGTCTTTTGGATCACCTCCAAATGTTGCTACAAGGTTCAATATTAATCTAATAATAACTTAGCAAACAGAACGTGTAAATATCCATTATTTATCTTTGGAAATGAAACGGGAGACGAATATTTCGTCTCCCTTGGTGTTGTTGGTTTACTTTTTCTGAGCCTTGATCTCTGCGATTTCTTTTTTGAGATCTGTCACGTTTAAGCCGCAGTCGGCCAAACAATGAAAGTACCTATAGTGGTCGTTGCGAAAACAAAAATCGCAACGGTCTTGCTCTTCTTTTGTTTTTTCCTCTTCCATTTTGGCCCCCTTTTTTCAGTTTTTTTCTAGGCCTAAGACTAGAGACGATAAACCAACAAGCGTTCTTTGCCAACTTAGTTAGCAACAGTGATAAATAATAACACATAATATGCTATTTGTAAAGACTATTTTAGTTGAAGAAGGGCTCGTGTAAACGAGCCCAACCCCACAACAATAGATATAGACGATTCAGACCCTGAAGGCCCAACAGCATTCAGGATTTGTACAATTGATCGATCCCCCGATCAGGTTAGGTGTTAGACTGATTGTCTGCCCACATTCGGGGCAGATTGCCTTTTCCATCGGTCGACGGATGATTTCACCCCGTTCGAGTGCTACCAGTTCCTCTGCCATTTTTACTCCTAATGGATGATAGGGACAAGATGGATCGGCTGGTGGCAGTGCAGACACTCCAGATCGTTTGGTCGGTCCTTGCCATGAGGAGATGGTTGGGGCTGGTCACAGATTGGACAGAATACTAGCCACTTACCATAAACACAGGTCGGCGTTATTGGTTGCTCCCCGAGTTGAGGAGACACCCAATGCTTTCTCATGACTCCTCCTTTTGTTGTGAGGTACTAAATAAATTGTATCACTAAAGTCCTAGATGTTAACTAGTAACCAGTTTGTGATTAATCTGTTTAGTGCGGATATTTCGTTGGTGAGTCATATTTAGAAGTAAATGTATCTGTCCTAATCGTCTTACCGCCAGGATCAGTAATAAACCGATAAAATGTCGCCGTAAATGAACCGACGCCTCTAGCCCCTTGGTCGTAGAGACTCGGACTGACATCTTCAACAAAACCGACCGCATTGGCTCCATTGATCACCCCACCAAACTTTGAGGCGTTTGTAGGCTTGGTCCCGTAGAAATCAAAGTAGAGCTTCGTTCCCACAATTCTGGTCTGTATAAAGATATATTTGCCGGTGTTGTTATTAAAAACCAGATCGGGCTTAGGCAGATAGATCGTCGCATCAACCCCATAGGGCTTGTAGTAAGTCACAGGATAGGCGTGCATAGTTCGCTCTAATATCGGCAGTCCTGCATTCAGGGCCGCTCGAAAAGCGGTCGAGGAGACCTGGCAAAGTCCACCACCATACTGGGGAACCGTTTTGTTTTGCAGAATAACAAGCTCTGGAAGATAACCAGTATAAGCTTCAACTGGACCGAGCGCCTTGTTGAAGGAAAAATCTTCATCTGGTTTGATCAAAACACCGTTGAATTTAGACGCTCCTGTTTTGACATTATGAATACGGTTGGTTGGTGATCCGGCAAAATTAGACCAGCCGGTAGAGACAAGCTCTTTCAAGCCAAGTTCGACAAAATTATCAGTTCTAATTTCGGCTTTTTTGGTTTCAACTACGAGTGCTATATCTCGATTATCTTTGGTTATGTTTATGAGCTGGTCAAGAGCCTTGTCTTCATTTAGTTGGTAGCCAATTTTCTCTGAAGTAACAATCACCACTTGTCCGTTTTGTAAGCCCAAGGTGGCATTGGCGGGGATTTGGTTGATCCTCCCTGCCAGGTCTCTGACATACTGTTTGATCAAACCCTCATCAAAATACTGATAACGACTCTCGGTTGGTAGAAAGGATTCGGCGATTACGACTGACTTGTTGCTGTCTGGCACGACCTTCACCCAAGATTTAAGTTTCGCTGACGAAATCGTGTAATCACCGGCTGTAGAAGTCAGATTGATTGGTTCCTTTATCAGGGCAAAGACCTGGTCCGCTACGGCCTGGGCAGAGGCCGTCTCAAGCTCAGGTTTAATCAAGGCCAGTTTTAGATCAAGTGATCTATCGAAATTTGCCAAACCTTTGACTAGCTTCTCTTTACTCTCGGGTAGGGCGAGACGAATGCCGTCTTTCTCTGGTTCGATTTGGACAGAATCACCAAAAACCAGTTTCGCATTCACTGGAGCAGTGGCATATTTATCATACTTGCCTGATAGAATACTCGAGATCTTATCATCTTGAACCACTATCTCAGCTAAGTAATTTTGCTTTCTTATCACGGCTAGCTCTAGATATTTGGCCTGCTGTTTTGACAATGAGTTATCGACCGTTTTTGCAACATCAATCTCCTTTATCAGCTCGCTCGCCTTGTACGTATCGCTCCCGATTCCGACCTGCTCTGACTTATATTTTTGCCAAGCACCCATGAGAGTCTGTGTTGCCTCTGTTTTGCTTTTTCCAGAAACGTCGACGTCAGCTATTTTGACGTTTACCCCAAATCTATTTTCAAAAAACAGCGTTTCAGTAATTATTAATAGTAAATACAACCCAAAAAGAGCGCTAAAAATGATAAGCACCCGACGGGCTACAAGCTTATTTTGTACTTTTGTTCTTTTTTTCATCTATCGGTCCATTATATAGATCTATATCACTAATCTAATTCTAAACTATCTACGCATAATAATCATTAGATTTATGCAATAACTAATTAAGAGCTTCTCGTGAGTAACAAAAATAGTAGCCATTAGTTATTAGTAATTTGGGAGGTGAATGAGAGGAACAATCGTTTTTATTGGTGATTATTTCTAAGCGGCTTTATCTCTGACTTGAAAAGGCCTAAGACCCAGGCACCTAAAATCAAACAGGCTGCGGCTGAGATCAATAATATAACCGAATACTTTTTGGCAATGTTTAGTGAGATCACAGAGACTATCGCTAAGATAATACTGATGAGATAGATAATAAAGGCGGTTTGTTTGTGAGAAAAGCCGAGCTTCGCGATCCGATGGTGGAGATGTGAAGAATCCGGCTCAAAAGGGCTTTTGCCGGCTATCATTCGTCGGAATATGGCAAATAAAGTATCGAGGATCGGCACAGCCAGGATCACCATCGGTAAAAGCATCGTAAAGGCCGCCGCAATCTTGACCATCCCCATAATCGAGACGACCGCCAGTCCAAATCCCAGAAAGTTTGACCCTGAGTCTCCCATAAAGATTTTTTTGGTCTTTGAAAAATTGTAAGGTAGAAAGGCAAAAGCGGCTGCACCAAGTGTGAAAGCTAAAACTCCAGCATCATAACGACCGCTCATTAAGGCAACAATACCCAGGGTCCAAGCCGCTATCCCAGAGACGCCAGCCGCCAGACCGTCTAGGCCGTCTATAAAATTAATCGCATTTGTAATACCTATTATCCACAGAAAGGTGAAAGGCAGAGAGAGAAAGCCCAAGTCGACTATCCGACCATGATTTTGTAACAGATCAGAGATAAACTCAACCCGTACTCCCGAATAGATCACGACCAGTGCCGCCAAAAATTGGCCCATAAACTTAGTCACTGGCGGGAGGTCAAAGATATCATCGAGAAGGCCGAAGCAGGTTATAATAGTCAACCCAACTAGTAGCCCCAGGATCTCTGGTGTCGGTCGATTAAAAAATAGAACGGCAAAGAGAAAAGCGATGTAGATCGCGACTCCACCGCTAGTAGGAACTGGTATTTTGTGTACTTTTCTGGAGTCGGGAGTATCGATCGCGCCGTAACGGAGTGACATTTTTCGGATCATCGGGGTGATGATGAGGGTTAAAACTGCCGCAAAGAGCGGCAAAATAAATAACTTTGGTGTAATCATTTTGTGGTTACAATCTTAGCACTTTCTTCCAATTTTGCAAATTTGTCAGTCAAACTTATTAGCCCTCTATAATAATGTCACCTTTCTGTTTAGTTTAATTGAAGTAATAATCTAATCAGGGAAGAGAATAATTATATTGCAATTTCGAAATATTTTTGCTAGGATGCCCTTAAAATAAGGAGGGGGGAAGAATGAATTGGTTATTTCTAACTTTTTTCAATCGACCTTAGCCTCTATTCAAACAAGCTTTCTTCTTGCATATGTTGTTATCATTGCTTGTTTACTTGCTCTTATCCCGACCTCTATTTATCTAGTTCGAAGATTAGTCTGGAGATTAGTGAAAACCAAGCATCTGGTTTATCTTGAACTAATTATTCCTTCTACAACCACGAAAACTTCATATTCAACTGAGCAATTATTTATTTTACTACATTCTTTAGCGAAGCAACCTTCTTTGGCCAGCAAGATAATTGGACAAAAAGGGGGCTATTCTTTAGAAATTAGCAGCACAAAAGAAGAAGGTATCCGTTACATTTTAGTGATAGCGGCGGTTGTTGCTCCGATTATTCAAAAAACCCTCCTTTCCTATTTGCCCGGTCTTAAAATAATGAAGATAGACGATTACCTGCCAACTCCGTTTAACCTAGAGAATAACCAGCAAGAGTCTAAATTTGAGATTTTAGAACTTAAGCTTAAGACTAGTTTTGTTCTACCTTTGAAAAACAAAAGTGTCCTTGACGAACATGATCCTGTCTCATATTTAACCGGGCAGATGACAAAGTTACAACTGGGTGAAATGATGGTTTTTCAGACGATAGTGACACCACTTAGGCCTCGTCTCCACGCCAAAGAACATAACCATATTTTAAAAACTCAAAAACAAATCTATTATCGCCAGCCGCTAGGAGAAGAACTCTTTAAAACTACCTGGCAAAAGGCCTTAACCTCTTTTCCTCTGATGATTATACAGCTAGCCCTAAAGGTAATTGAGTCATTACTCAAATTCGTTATAAGCATGGTTATTGCTTTTTGGAACACGTCGGGTGATCGTGTTCCTTTTCTTGTCGAAGGCTTAGATAAAGAGGGTCAAAAAGAGATTCAAAACCCTTATGAGCTAGAGCTTGCAGCCGCAATTAAGAATAAAATTGATCAACCTCTCTTTGAAACTTCCCTCCGTTTTTTTATTTTAGCGCATAATTCGGCTAGCTATCGGCAGCGAGCCGCTGGTTTTCTGGCCTCCTTTGAGTCCCTGGCTAGTGCCCACCAATCGCTCATCTTAAAAAGACGCTCGTTGCTATCATCCTTTCGGTCGTCTTTTTCTTCTTTTGGAACAAGAAAGAACTCTTTTACGGGGAACCCCTTCTTATCATGCTCGGAGCTGGCCGAGATCTATCATTTCCCCTATACCGACACCACCAAAACCGAGGATCTGGTCAAGAGCAAAAGCCGCCCCCTCCCCGCTCCCCTTTCTTTTAAGCAAGTGTCTGTGCCGCTAGATAATGTCTTTGCCAAAAACAATTATGGTGGGACAGAAACACCAATTGGCCAAACCCTGGAAGAGCGACGTCGACATACCTATATTTTAGGCGCTACCGGCTCAGGAAAAACAAATTTGCTTTCCAACATGATTTACAATGATATTGTAAATGGCAAAGGAGTAGCGGTCGTTGATCCTCATGGAGATTTAACCGAAAAGATCCTTCGAGTTATCCCCAAGGAAAGAATCAAAGATGTGGTCTGGTTTGCGCCTGATGACGATGGCTTCCCCATTGCCTTAAATTTACTTGAGTTACCGACTAATCCGAAGTTGACTAAAAGCGAACTTCAAAAGCAAAAGTCCCTAATCACCAGCAGTATCATTTCCATCATTCAAAAGTTTTATGACGCCAAATTCTTTGGTCCGAGAATGGAGTATGTTCTAAGGAACACCATCCTCACCGCCCTAGAAACCCCCGAACCAACCCTACAAACCATTCTTGATCTATTAACAAAAACACGCTATCGAAAAGAAGTTGTCGTTGGTCTAAAGAATAAAGTCCTATCAGATTATTGGATCTATGAGTTCAATAAACTTGGAGTTCTGCAGAGGAATACCGTTATTTCGCCGATTACCAACAAGATTGGTGGAGTGTTGTCATCCCCAATTAACTACAACATTTTAAGCCAAACCAAGAGCAAGATTGATTTTGGGGAAGTAATTGAGAGTGGGAAGATATTACTCTGTGATCTTTCAAAAGGAAAGATCGGAGAAGACGAATCAAGTTTCTTTGGGTCATTAACCTTAGCTAAAATCCAATTGGCAATCCTTGGAAGAGCTCATATCCCAGAAAAAGAACGGAAAGATTTTTACCTTTATGTTGATGAATTTCAAAACTTTGCCACAGATACCTTTTCTGACCTTGTCTCGGAAGCTAGAAAGTATCATTTGTCTGTTATTATCGCCCATCAATCTATCTCCCAGATTGAGAACCGAGATATTATTAAAATAATCCTGGCTAATGTTGGAACTGTGATTTGTTTTAAAACCGCCAACTCTGAAGATGAACAATTTATCTTACCAATCTTCTCGCCCGAAGTCGCCAAACATGAAATCAGTAATCTACCACTTTATAACTTCTACATGAAGCTATCAGTCACAGAAGCCAAAGATACTTTTTTGGCTCAGGCTGATTGCTTTAACCCAGAAGAAAACGAGGAAACGGCAAAAGCAGTTATTGATCACTCGCGGAAAGTTTACGCCACCCAAATCAAGTTATCAATACACAAAGAAGATCAAAGTAATAAAACAAAAGCAGTCGCTAAAAATTTAACAAAACCACCTAAAAGTAGTCAAAAAGATGAACCAAAAAACAATTATATTTTGCCGTAAAGCGCTACGTCAAGGATTAGGCTATTTTAAGAACGAATTAAAGATATTCTTTTACCCTTACCTATACAAGTATGGCGTAGGTATGGATTGGATTAATGTATAAACTAGTAACACCCCAGAAAGAACCAAACAAACCATGACTAACTTACCCAAGATCACAAGTAAACAAAGAGAAATTATCAACTTAATAGCCCGCTTTAGATTTTTAGATAGAATACAAATTCAAAAGTTCCTAAATCATAAAGACGGAGCAAGAATCAATGAGTGGTTAAAAGACTTAACTGAAAAAGAGTACCTCACTCGCTCATATAGTTCGATCTTTCCTGAAAACACCAAACCCGCCGTTTATCACCTCGCAAGGAATGGCATTCGTTATCTTAAAGATCAAAACGAGGCAAAGACCGTTTGTAAGTTCTACCGAGAGAATGAACGTTCCCTGTCATTTGTTGGCTCTTGTCTTCTTCTTGCTAATATCTACCTCGACCTGGAAGAGAGAAGCAAGGGTGAAATCGGCTTTATTGTGACGGTTAAAAGTGGCTATCCCACTCACCGGCTAGCAGATCTCCTGAGTGATCTAAAACCAAGTGCCTATATCAAGCAAGTTAGATTAAAGAAAAGCAAATATTACTTTCTTGAACTCCTCTCCTCACTACCTCCTGAAAGATTAAGACAAAGATTAAAAAAGTACCTCTCGTTCTACGAGAGCAATGAATGGGAAGTAGAGACTAAAAAGTCCTTCCCGACTCTCCTCCTTATCTGTCCTGATGAAACAATCCTTATTTATGTGAAACGATACCTAAAACGAAAGATTAACGTGTTAGATGAACCAGCCCTAATTATTCATCTATCAACCAGCCAAAAGGTTAAAGAGTTTGGTCTAACTGGTGATATTTGGCAATCTGCATAAAAAAAAGGCCCAGGAGAAAACTCCTAGGCCTAGTCTCTTAATACTCATATGCAAGCATCACAGTCATGACTCGTCTGCACTCAACCGAGAGTGGATCAGCCCACCCCTCAAGCTTCTGGTCGTAATAATCAATCTTCCAGAAGATCTCAAAGCCAAGCCATTTTATCTTTCCGAAGTCATGTTCTCCATAAGGATCATTATCTTTAGTAAAGTGATTATATATTCTGATCCTGGCCATTAGTCCTCTTAAGTTGGGGATAGATTGAACCCCATTTGTTAAGACAACATCTTCTTCAGACTGGCGAAAGCTATCATTAACTAAAGCAATCTTAGCGGCTTGAGCAGTTAGCATATTTAACATCTCTAACCTCCTTTTTATAACAATAGTAATAAATCCAAGGCAGTCGACCTTCTGCCTCAAAAAGGAAGCAAGAACAGCATGCAGTTCAGGTCAAGGTGGAGCCCGACCAACGATCTAAAGAACGGGACAACCTTGATCTGGACTGACCTGTTCTTAGACTTAAAAGAAAGGCAGGAGGTGAATTCGTTTGTTTTGGTTCTTTCTTTATCAAAATAAAGAGTATAAAAACTAAAGAAGAGACGTTTACTTTGTTACATTCTATAAACGTATTGATTTATCTAATCAGCCTAGAATATGTTCGAATTAAAGTGTATTCAGAGTAACATATCGAACGAGATCGAATCTATCGATCTTGTTATATTAGTGACACAGCTCTTAATGAATCGATATTATTTCATAACCTCAAACGCTATATTAAAGACTTAAATATAAGAAATTTTAATCTTTTAATAATTATTTAGGACAAGAAATCTGCAGCACTGGTAATATTAATATCTTTTGGTATCTTACCGATATCTGATTTTAATAAAGTTAATAAGTTGAGATTTGTGCAGTTTAAAATTTTACCAGCACTTATTAATGATCTTATCTCTCTTTTTAGAGTCTCCTCATCGCTAACGTCATAACAAACTTGATATAAAGCGGTTACTTCACCGTTAACGAGTATCGTAAAATCAACTTCATTGCCCTTTTTATCTTTATAATAATGAATAGTTTCGTTTTCTCTGATTAATTTTTGGAAAACTAGGTTTTCAAAGAGTCTTCCCATATTTTTAGAAAACTTGGTTGATAAGGCCGTGATGAACCCAGTATCAATAAAATAAACTTTACGAGGATATTGTAGCTGATTGATCATTGAAGGGTTATAAATATAAAGTTCATTCATAAAATATGCACTTTCAATATAAGAAAGATAGTTGCTTATTGTCGTTTTCCCAGACTTTAAGCCCATACTTTTTAAGGTATTGGATAATTTGGAAATGGTGACGTAAGTTGAATTAAGAAGCAGTTTTAGCAGCGTCCTCAGCAACACGTCGTTATCGACTCTATATCTTTCTGCTATTTCTAATTGCACGACAGTTTGGAAATAAGATTGTAAGAGTTCTTGTTTTCTTTCTTGAGTAGTAAGCACGACCGCTGGCAACCCACCATAAACCAAATATTCATCTAGCAAAAAACGAAAGCGTGCCATTTCTTCTTTGATTAAAGCGGTTTTATCAAAATCTAGGTCACTGTTTTTAAACCGCAAAAATTCTCTAAAGGTAAGAGGGTTAACTTTTATCTCCCAAGCTCTGCCCCGTAACTCCGTGGGCAGTTCCGAGCTACTCATTTTTGATGACGAGCCCGTGATAAATAACTGAATTGACTCAGTATCTAGAATCCGGCGAACCCACTTGGACCAATTAGGAACTAGCTGTAATTCATCAAGAAATATAAACTTCGGTTTTTTTCCGTAAGTCGCTTGTATCTCTGAGATCAGATTGGTTAAAAGATCAGTTGAGGGCTGGGTGATTCTTTCATCCTCGAAATTAAGGTAAACTACTTCTTCTCGAGAGTATGTCTCTAAAAGCTTATCAATTGCCTCAAAAAGCAGATAGGTTTTTCCGACTCGTCTAAACCCAGTTATGACAGTCGCATTATTTGTTCCTGGCTGTAGAGAGGTATCCAAAACCTTATCCCGTCTAATTATTTGAGGTAATTTCCGATCTTTCCATTCATACAAAAGCGTTCTTAATAAATTATTCATGAGACAATATTAGCATCTTTTTGTCTTATATGCAAGACGATTATTAAAATATAGAAACCAAGAACAGCATGCTGTGCATGTCAAGGTGGAGCCCCTACAGATTAAAAGAACAGAAAAAGGGATCACCTTGACATGCACAGACCTGTTCTTACACTTAAAAGACTGGAGGAGGTCTTAGGTTTTCTCCTTCCTCTCACTGACAAAACTTACTCCTTAAACAGAATGGTTGTTTGATCTAACCATATCGATTAAAAAAAGAGATATTATAATCTTAGGATGGCGCCTGTGGATCTCGTCTCGTTCTTCGAGTCGGCACGATAAGAAAAGCGCTCTCCTTAGAATCGAGGGATCAAACACATACCTAATAAGCTGGTCTTTCGGTGAGCTTATTAGGTATGTTTTATTTGGCGAAGCGAGTAATACAGGAACGAGATCTAAAATTTAATCCTACACGACAATTGTTACAATAAGCTTAGGCATATCGGAAACATGATTAGGCCTTTAAATTGAGTTCCTCAGGCAATAAAACACCCTATGAGGTATTCTATGGAAAGTTCGCTGGTGCCTTCGGTCTTAGGATGTAGGTTACGATTCTTTTCCTTTACAAAAGGAAACTTATGGAATATAATGTCATTATGAATAGGAAAGATATCCTTAAGACAATAATTTCAGATGGCCAAACAACGCCTCTACCTAAAGTTTGGCGACGGCAGCTCGAGCTGCCAATAGACAGTGAAAAAATAGTAACGCTAACCGGGGTCAGACGCAGCGGCAAGACGTACCACCTGTTTGGTACAATGGAACAGCTTGTCGAGTCGGGCGTAGATTCGACGAAACTACTCTATATTAACTTTGAAGATGAACGATTACGTCTGTCGGGTGAAGAGATGGATGAAATTCTGCAAGCATATCGCGAGCTCTATCCTGATACCAATTTATCGGACGTTTATTTTTTCTTTGATGAAATCCAAGAAGTCGATGGCTGGGAGAAATTTGTCGACCGGCTTTATTCGTCGATTACAAAACATATATTCATTACTGGATCAAACTCCAAATTTTTGTCCAAAGAAATTGCCACTTCCCTAAGAGGGAGAACTATAACCTATGAAGTATATCCTCTTTCTTTTTCCGAGTTAGCCTCTATAACATATCCCGACGTAGACCCCAACTCCAGCAGGGGAAAGGCGCAGCTTGCCAATCTTTACGATAAGTATCTCATACGGGGCGGATTTCCTGAGGTAATAAAAAGCGACGATTCAATTAAGGATAAGATATTGCAGGAATATTTTAATGTTATGCTTCTTCATGATCTTGTTGAAAGGTATAATATTTCGCAATCCGTAATTCTAAAGTATTTCTGTAAACGCGTCGTAGCTACGACAGCTTCCGAGTTCAGTGTGAATAAAATATACAACGAGCTTAAATCGCAAGGCTATCATATCTCAAAAGACACACTCTATTCATACGTGGACAATATTGAATCGATATATCTAGCAAGATTTGTTCCGAAATACTCTGAGTCCTTCGTGAAATCGGAGAATTCGCAGAAGAAAGTCTATATTATCGATCAGGGTATGGGTGCTTCCTTGGATTTCAAACTGGCGGGGGATAAAGGCCGCTTGCTTGAAACGACTGTGGCCTTAGAATTGCTGAAACAAGGAAGCCAAATTGCATATTCTCAGGATGAAACTAGTGAATGCGATTTCGTGAAGATTAATAAAGAACAGGTCATAGAGGCCATACAGGTGACTTACGATATTTCAGATAAAAAGACGTTGGAACGAGAAATTAACGGTTTGGTTCGTTGTTGTAAACGCTTTGGGCTTTCTGAAGGCTACATTCTAACGATTGGCGCTGACGAAACCAATAAGGTTGACGGCATAGATGTCCATATATTGTCCGCTTGGAAGTATTCTTATTAGCTGTCTTATTTAATGTTGTTCATTACATCAGCTAATATCGGTAGTCTTTCTTGTTAAGCATGAGCAGATAAAGACATGGGAATAGATTTAATGGCACAAACGAAAACGGTCGTATTCTCACGAACTCTTACAAAAGGAAAGACCCTCCCCCGGAGAACCGGGTTTGGGTCGTTGTCGCGAGTCACTCACAAGTGAGAGCAGTGATCTGGCCTGTAGCGTTGATCTTGGCCAAACCATTAAAACCGTTATAGGGGACTGCAAGATGCATAATTTTACGGACGCCTAGGTCAGCCATCTGCGGACATCCGGGGTTGTCGCAATGCTCGAGTTGGGCCATGATTGGGCCCTCAAGTTCGGCATTGGCGCGGACAACCCAGGTCGTTCCCTTACAGATTGGACAGATATCCCCTAGAACGTCTTCCGGCGTCGGCATTCTAAGCTCAGGAAATCGCTCACGTTCCTGATCTCTCGCCATGAATCCGTTTATTCCGTCTCCCATCTTCATTCACCTCCTCAGCTGAAAGGTATGTCAGGGTCGCGCTTGGAAAGCAAATCGGCAAGACGAACTTGACGTTTGGCCGTATCCAGCAGAAGCTTCAGGTCAACTAAGGTATGAAGATGTTCGTAGTCAACATGATCTACGATCTTATAGGCGGCGTTGAGAACATTCATCCTTACGATGTCGCCCCCTGCTTTCGCCTTCTCCAACTCCCGGTGGAAATCTTCCTCTGAGTGTCCATGCATGTTATTCACCCCCCCCTTGTCTTTATGTCGAGGAGCCATCTTGCGAGCAAGATTGAGGGATTGTTCTACCAACTCATCTTTCTTCTTGGGTTCTACTTCCACAGAGATATCGATACTCTGTTCGTGAAACGCTTCTGAATCGATAGGGCGAGACCTTCTGACGCGTAGTCTCTTGGCGTCTTTGTCCTCAGCGTGAGACATCCAATGTCCTTCCCTAGTAGGTGCGCAAACTACTTGAGCCACGACAGTGTCATGGCCCTCCAGTACTTTATTAGTGACATACTAGCACAAAAATTGCTCAATAAAAACCTACGCACCTACTTAGCTTTATGCTAATATAATTCCAGAATATGGAGGGCTGGTCATTTGACCATGCCCTTTTGTGTTAGCAACTTGTCAAAAACATATCTACAGGAAGGTAATGATGAAAGCAGTGAAAAAGGCAAACTGGGACATTGAAAGTGAGCATGGTTCTGGCATTCACTACCAAAAGTTTCTTCGTGCAGTTAGTGTGATTATCGATGACGGCGGTTTTATCCCCCCATCCGTAAGTTCTCCATATGATAATGCCCGCTACATCAGTTATTGTTTTAGTCGGGAACATCATGAATATCGAGAAGAGCAAAACTATCTAACGTTTCAGGAGCATATCCACGGTATATCCTCGGTCTACAAAGGCCCAAACGGCAGGTTATCCTTTGTTCTAAAACAAGGGAAAGGGGTAAAGACAAAGTTAGAGATCAAATACGATTACAACCAGGAAACAGAGACGACAATTTCCCTTGAACAACTAGGAGCGATGGTTTCGATTCTTGGTATGCCAGAATCCTTCGATGTTGAGTTGACTGACGGTGACATGGATGAGGTTCTTTTGCCCCACTATATTGCAAATGGTGCAGCAAAACTATGAGGCTAGAAAAGAGCAAGTACCCATCGAACAGAAAAACTACCCCCGTTAAGAGAAGGCGATACTGATGACGGAACTCGATAGACTACTTAAAATACCGACTTTGTATGATGTTTTGGCCACCTTCATCTATTTTGGCACCGACTTAACAAGTCGGATGATTGTTAACAAAGCAGCCATGATGCAGATCTTTGCGGACAATTGGGGTGTGAATTGTGAGAACGCCCCAGCAGAACTAAAAGAAATACTTGAGGATGTCCGTTTTCGTCATGATCCTATCGTGCTTTGGTCAGATCGAATCGGAGACTGCTTCAATACAATCAATCTGGGAGGAACGATCGCCTGGATAGCCAACACTGATTATTACTGGGTGGAGAAATCCCGACTTGTACCTTTCATGGCCAGATTGTCCCTTGAAGCCACCAGCCACATCGAAGAATTGGCTAAAGAGTATTGTGCCCGAATGGCACGATGATTCTTACGCCCTAACCCGCCATGGGTCATCTTCGGGGCGATTTTCTGGTTCGATCCCAGAGAGTCGCTCTTTTTCTTTATATATTTATTTATGATCTCCCTGACTGGCCCTTAACCTTAAAAGAAAGGTAGGAGGTCAAAACCCTGTTTTTTCTATAAATTAAACAAGGATAATAACTAAGGTTGAAAAAAGTTTAAATCTGCAAAGTTATTTAGATTGAAAATAAAATTTAAAAATCAAAAAGTTTTATTATTACTCAAGCGAGCCAATAAACACCTTCTTATCCTCAACGACCTTGATTCCTGTCTTATAACCTCAAAGATGGCGTATTTTACGTAGTAAACAATCGCCATAATTTATATTGGCGATTTTAATCCGCAATGCAGTTTTTTAATCAATGAGTACTGGAACTAACCAAACAGCTGACCCAAGAATATAGCTAACATTATGCAAGTTGCGAAAACTGCTGGTTGAGATTCTTCTATTTTCCGCTTTTAAGCCAGGCTTTTAGTAGAAAGATAGTTTCAGTCCGCAACTTCGCTCTAGCCCAGTCTTTCTGTGATTCAGAGAGCATCTCTCCAAGACCGTCCAGAATATGACGATTATTCATTCTTTCTAAAATCTTAATACATCTTTCTACAACGTCGTCAAAAGGCAGTTTAGCTCTCTTTTCAACTAACGACTTATTGATTGGCCAATCATGTTTAGTAAAAAAATAAACATCATAAATATCACGACTAGTTTTCCCAACTCTTTCAGACATTGCAATAAGCTTATTCGCAAACATATCGTCCCTATTCATGACCAGCATAGGAATACCAAGGAGTGTTTTCAACTCATATCGAGAACCGAAATTCCTTAAGTTAACTTCAATTTTAATATTTTGTGACTTAACATCATGTGAAATGATTGTGACCATATTAAATCTTTTTATTCTTGAGTAAATAATCTTGCCATGACCGTTTGCTATTTTTTGGATTTTTTCAAAGACCTCACGCTCCTTATTAGCGTCCAAGAGATCAAAATCAAGATCAACTGAATATCGGTCTAAATCATAAAACATATAAGCAGCGGTCCCACCCTTAAACCCCAAAAATGAAGAGATAGAAGTATCGCTAAAAATCTCTTTTAATATTTGCAGTAAAATGTTTTTATGTTTAGGGAAATCTAGTGTCATTTTTCTTCTAAGCTATTAGCTTGGTAATGTTTAAAATAAGCGGTCACCTTTTTTTCCATTCTCTGATTGCGATAGATTGGCAAAATCTCAAAAACCTTGTCCCAATCCAAAAGATCCAAGTTGTCAAAATGATACTCCTTACTAACGTATATCCGATCTAAGAAAGCTCGTTCCTTTGTCGCCATCGCGATATTATTGGAATGCTCAATCCCGGTTGTATTTGTAAGAACAAAATCCTTCATTTTCACAAAAGATATTTTTTGATTATCAGCTTCGATTTCCCGAGTCACATAAGTTGCAACATATATATTCCCGTAAAATTGAAAATTTATCCCGGTCCGGGTCAAGACAGTTTCGAAGCTAATATATGAAGGGGTATAAATTCTGGTCGCCATTTCAAAGCGGTTATAGTTTCGATCTTTAGCATAGATACCACGATAGACTCTAACCAACTTCCCTCTTTTTACATAATTGCTCAACCTAACCCGAACATTGGTGGCCACTTTTTCTCCCCACAACAAAGAAATGTCTTTATTAGTAAAAACAGTTTGAGGAGATCTTAATAATCTCTCGACATATTGACCTTTAGTGATTTCTTTTCCCATATGTTAACTGCATGTTAGTTTAAAGCTAACTTCTGGTCTTATTATAACTAATTATAAATAAAATACAAGACTATCGATTAAATTCTCAAATATATTTACTATACAAATAATACCCGTTGTCTTAGATAATGAGCTTGTCCGAAGCTGGTTATTTCTGAGTTGTTTATATTATTACAATCTGCACAAAACAAATCATAAAGACCTTATTAGACGACAGAAGTCTATATCAACCAAGGGGGTACAAAATATATTTTCGAGGAATCCTTACTTATTGTTTTGGGTGCCGTACTACAAGTGATTATACCAACCGCTGGCTTGTACTCCGAAATGTATGATGCAAATGATCTAGAAATCTGTGGTTTTTTAAGGTTTAATTTGCATTCCAACGGAATCAACTGACTTTTCACTTTAAGAATAAAATCAACTTCAGCCTGCGATTTTGTCTATGGCACAGAAATATTTGAAGTCAAATATCGTGACGATTGGCAGGAAATTGGTGAAAACTATTTCGATGATGATAAGACTAATAAGTCTGAGGTGACGATAATTATTCCCACTGACACTAACCTGCAGAAACCTCATCTTAAATATATTGGGCTTGGGAAATTTTTAAGTTAGGAACTGACTGAACCCCATTGGTTAAGACAATGCCTTCTTTCGACATACGAAACCGGTCATTACCTAAAGCAATCTTGGTGGGTTGAGCAGTTAACATATTTAACATTTCTGTATCCACCTTAATATTAAGCTGATATCGTACGCCACCTCGGGTGGTATCTATAATATTCTACTCTTTTTTTGAGGGTATGTCAAACATGCCGACTGTTATGTAAAAAATTGTTGACTTAGTAAGTAAAGAGAATATAATTGATATCGGAGGGATAGTTATGAATACAATAGTCACAAAGATAAAGGAACTGCGAAGTTCTAACAATATTACACAAGAAGAAGTCGCCGGTAGATTGGGAATGAGTAGGCCGACGTATATTGCAATTGAGAGCGGTAAACGTGAACTTACGGTTAGCGAACTAAATAGGCTTGCTGCTATATTTTATGTTCGTGCTAGCGATATTTTTGGAGATACCACTGTCGAAGATACAAGCGAGGGTAATCTTCAAAAATACAAACAAATAATATTGAATGTACTCCATTATGGTGGTGACAGTTCAGACGGAAAGCTAACTAAGACCAAGTTAGCTAAATTGGCATATCTTGCTGACTTTGCCTGGTACTATGATCAACTCAAGCCGATGAGTGGACTGGCCTACCGCAGAATTCAACAGGGCCCAGTACCAAATGAATACTTTCGAGTGGTAGATGAGCTATATGAGGGCGGACAGATAACAATAGAGACCAAAAAAGACGGTAAAGTGAGGATGATCTCGGCAGTTGAAGACAATCCCCCGCAGAACAAGCTGAGTAGTGAGGAACTAGGTCTGATCAAAAGAATTTCCAAGAAATGGAAAGACAAAAATACAGCTGACATTGTTGATTTTACGCACAATCAGCTGCCTTGGAAAATATGTAGACCTGGAGATATAATTCCTTATAGTATTATCGGACAAGAAGATCCAAACAATGTCTACTAACGGACTAGATTACCGAGTACTAGTTTCTGAATATGCCGGGAGGCATTACATAAAAGTTTTCGCTAAGAAATACAAGAATATCTGGGCCGAAACAGAGCTGTCTGTTTTCGTATTGCTTGCAAAACTTGATAATGTGATTGGTGCCACAAATCGCGTAGAGATTATCCATAACAAAGGCTGCTATAAGATTATCAAAGTAGACTTTAAAATATTCGGCAGTAACGAGTCGGCTAAGTCATCATTGATCATGGTCATGGCCTGACCTCTATTTATGCTCATCTTGAAACCTTAAAGGTCACCCGAGGCCAAGAGGTTGAACTAGGAACAATCATCGGTACCCTTGGTAACAGTGGCTGGTCTACTGGTCCTCATCTTCACTTTCAGATCAATCTTTATAATATCCCAGTTAATCCCAGAACGTTCCTAAGTGGGAACCCGTAAAGGATGATTTTTCCAACTCAAAGCGAAATCCGGTTAGCTCTCTTGCCTATATTCCGTCACTGTCATAATAATTGCTTTCACGACCGGTAGAGCGTGTTTTTGTCAATATACATCCTACCGGTATTTATGTGCTTGGTTTTTATTAATAAGGCGCTAGTACTCATCAAGCACGTTTTAGCTTTAGATGTTAGTGACCTTGATGCACTTTGTTTCGAACACCTTCTGGCTTGGATTAACCATTTAATGAAAGTATATAAGTAATTCTATTCTAACTCTACCTGCCTAATATATTCTGGAAATAGCTCAACTCTCTTAACATCAGCTGGATTAAATAAGAAGGCTTTAACATCACGTTCTAGTTCTTTAAAATCTAATTTCTTAAACTCAACTTCCAACCTTGCCCGAAGTTCTGTTTCATTTGACACACCAATCTTCTCTTTCAGGTATACATAATTTGGTTTTGTTCTTGAAAGTAAAAATATGATATCGAAAAAGTCTCTTCCTTTTGCTCTTTTTCGGTTAACTGCAGCATAGAACTTCTGTGAAAGAATCACATCCAGTGGGGTTACAAATATTTCAGAGAAAACATCAAACTTGTTTAAAATTTTCTTATCTGATTCATAATCGAAATGATGGGCTACCGTATCGATATGTATTAATATCTTCTCTTCAGGATAGCCTGAAAGCTCGTTTTCAAAAAGAATTTTTGGTAGACGAATGTTACAGCGGAAAGCGCCTTTTGAGACAGTACTCATCTCAACTTTTAGACCCTGGGCTTCTAGACCTTTTTGAATAATTTCGGCGATTTTCCCAAATTCAATTTCGGAAAGTCCAAAATTATCAAAATCTAGGTCTTCTGAGAACCGATTGTTGCCATAGACAATTCGTAGCGCTGTACCACCGAGAAATGAAAGTTTATTAGCATACTCAGAATTAAAAATAATTTCCAAAATCTTGTATTGTAAATACTCTCTTAAAAGACTTCTTTTAAATGGTCGTAAATTATCAGGATATTGATTTTCTATTTGATCAAGAGCTAGCATTTGTCCCCTCCATATACTTGATAAATCTATTAACTCGCTTGTTTAAGCTTGGACTATTAATGATTGCTAGGTATCTGTAGAACTTTTGCATATCAGCTCTTTGCTTAAATTCATCAAAGTCGAATCTCCACTCTGTAAAGTTCTCCCTGTCTGACATAGTTGGGTTAAGGTATAAATAATCCAATACCGCCTTTTCGATTTCAGCAATCTTATAATGCTGTTCGTTTACCTTATGGAGCTCATAGCCAAAAAACAATTCCTGCTTCACTTGCCGATAACTAAAGTGACCAATTTGTGTTTCAAAACTCTTCGGAAGTTTCGAAGAAACTGAAGTGATCTGGTATACCCCTTCTGGAATCAGATTGTAGTGATTTAGGGCTATCTCAAGTGAAACGTAAGAAGGCTCATAAAGTCGGTTGGCAATTAAATATAGGATATCTTCAGTCAACTCTAGATCAGAAAATATATAATATCCTCTTCGAACCTTTTTAATATAGCCCTTAACTTGCCATTCATTTAAACGAGAACCGTAAAATTTGGGGTCAATCTTCTTGATGTCTAAGAGAGAAAAGACTATGAAGTTTTTCAGTTGTTCTCGTAATTCTATATATTGCATTATACTTCCCTATATTACGATATTTCGTATCCTTTAGAAGTATATTAGCATAATGATAATAAATGTCAAGTACCTGTAAGTCTATAGATAATGCTTATAGAGTGTCTCTGTTTTTTGCCACATTATCTGCGCCGTATATCTAGTTTCTACATATTTGCAGGCCAAACCTGTTTTCTTTTCTAAAATTAATTCATGATCTAATACATACTCAACTCTTTCTTTCAAATCATTGACATTGTTCTCTCTAAACAATGTTCCAAAGTCTCCATTTTTAGTCAACGCTTTAAAGGCAGGTATATCTGATAAAACCACTGGCACTTGCTGTAGCATCGCCTCAACGACCGTTATCCCAAAGGATTCAACTTTTGATGCCTGGATGTAGTAATCGCTAATACCAATTATTTGATACCCTATATAACTATCATCAAGCAAAAGTATTTTCTCCTCTAGTTTATGTTTTTGAACTAGTTTTTGTATTTTTGATTTTTGTTCTCCTTCTCCCAGCAAGAGAAGTTTGTAGTCCCGGTTAATAATTTTATGAAACGCTTTGATCAATAATTCATGGTTTTTTTCTGGCTCAAATCTAGCGACACAAGAAAAAATGATATCTTTTGGGTTAAGTCCAAGTTCTTTTTTCAGTTTGTTTTTATCAAAGTTTTCAATCTCCGCCCCATTTGGAATCATTGTAATTTTGTGTTCGTTTATGCCCTCATTCACTAGGTAATCTTTTGTTAATTCCGATACAGCAATAAATTTCTTTAAACCCTTGCTATAAGCCTTATTAAAAGTAGCTTGAGTTTTTGTCTTTGGTTCAATCCTGTGGACTGTCGAAAATATTGCTTTTACCGGAACCAATTTATTAGCCGCTATGGCAATGAAATTCTCTCTTAGAAAATGAGTTTGGACGACATCGGGTTTCCACTTTTTATAGAGCCGGCTTAATCCAGTAATTGCGAGCGGATCAAAGGGTGATCGCATTTTTAGATAAAAAGTTTCACAGCCTAACTCTTTCACCCTCTTTTCAAGTGGACCCTTCTGACCAAAGACAAAACAAGTTTCGTTGCCACTTTTTTTTGCATATTTTGCTAATAAGTAGGCGTATTGTTCTGCCCCGCCCTGTCCAGGATAGTGAATGATTTGCATTATTCTCATTTGGCCGTCTCCAGATATATTTTCTCTGTGCTCTGTATCCATTTATCAACAGCAAACCGCTTTCTCACATCCACGATCCCCGCCTTAGCAACCTCTCGGGCTAATTCCTTATTCTCAAACAATGTTTTGATTGCCACTGCGATTGACTCTGGTTTGGTATCGCCAGTTATCAGACCAGTTTTGCCGTCTGTAACCAACTCTGGCAAGCTCCCAACAGGCGTCACGATAACGGGTTTTTCGGCCAACATGGCCTCTATAACAGTCAGGCCAAAACCCTCCATCAATGATGGCTGGATATAGATATCGATCTTCTCTAGTGCCTCAGTAATATCTTGTGTGTAGCCTGGGAAAGAAACCTTATCAGATAAGCCAAGCTGTTTAGCCAGCTCCTCCAATTGGTTTTTCTCATCACCGTCTCCATAGAGGACTAGACTAATCGGTAAGTCCTCCAAATATGTGAATGCTTCGATTAGGTTGTGATAGCCTTTCGTATAGTGAAACCTTCCAACAGAACCAATGATAATGGGGCTATTGGCTTTTAGCTTTTTGCTGTTAGCCCTAAAAGATTCCGCATCAACGCCATTGTAAATTACCGAGATTTTATCTCCAGGAACCCCTGATTGCATCAGCTCAACCTTTAGATACTTTGAGACGGTAATATATCTTTTTGTCACTTTTCGGAGCTGCTTGTCAGAGATCTTATAGAGAATCCTCTTTGCCTGGTCTGGATAATCATAATTGATATCACTATGAATGGTCGCCAGATGCGGTAATGAACATTTTTTGGCTGACAGGCGGGCATAAGCATTGGCCACCACGCCCTGTGAGACAATTAGGTCGGCTTGTTCTTTGCCTGCGATCTCAATTATCTCCGAGACTGTCTGTAATCTAATTCTTTTTCCTAATAAACATTCAACTTTATGGTTTTGACTTTTTAACTTCTCTGTAAGCTCCCATTCGCCCAAACTCACCAAGACAAATTCTAGTTTCTTTTTATCATAATATTTAAACAAACTCTCGAGGTAGGTTTCGATGCCTCCCCAAACTCTCGCTCCGCTATATATTATTAAGACTTTTTTAATTTTCACCTAGCTCCATTCCTAGCAACAATCCCATCGGTATCGCGATTGCTCCAAACTCTAAAACATTAGCAAACAGTCCAGAGACGAGAAAGCAGGTAAAGGCACCAACTGCTGCCAAGGTCATTATATCCTTTTTAACAATATATTTACGAACTAATGATGAGAATAAGGCCACGATAAAGCCAATAAACGATAGAAAACCCAAAATCCCTGATTGGACTAAAATTTGCAAATACTGGTTGTCGGTAAAATATAGGGCGGTATAGCCGCTTTGGACCCCCTCTAAATATGTAGGACTGGCATAATTTAGGGCTAGCTTCCCACCATAACTTCCCGGACCAGTTCCCAGCAGTGGATGCTTCTGGAAAATATATAGACCGTTTTGGAGAGCCCAGATTCGCCCATCCAAAGTAGAATCAAAAATATAATTCTGCGAGATAGATAAAAAAAGTCGGTTTCTGACCTGAGGTATTAATAAACCTAGGGCTAATAGGGGCAAATAGACAACGTATTTATAGTTATAGATCACAAGACATACTATTAAACCTAAGGTTAGTCCCAGCCAAGCTGATCTAGAAAAACTAAAACCGGTCGAGATAAGACATGTCACTGAGACGGCCAGATACATATATTTTTTCTCCTTGATAAACTGACCAAGGGACAAAAGTGCAACCATGGCCATCAGAATTCCGAAAACATTTGGACTGCCAAAAAAAGCGAATACTCGTGTCAGTTTTTCGCCTGGTGAAAGCCAAAGTGAAGAAGATGGCATGTGCGTCATAAACTGGAATATGCCGATTAGGGCTAGCGGTGCACCTATCCAGATAACTGTCTTTGTAATGCTTTTCCTCAAGCCTGACCCCGCCAACAACACAATGCCAAATTGTAAAATAAGCAAAAACCCTTTGAATACCATCATAGAGTCTAATCCATCTGCCGTCGCTAACAGCCCGGATATTGCGATAATTAGAAAAAACACTAGCAAATATAGATGTGACTTCCCTAGAATAATCTTTTTCTTGTCAGCAAATAATAAGGCCGCAATCAAGCACAATAACCCCAGCCAGTCAGCCGGAAAACTTGTCCAGTATTTGACAAATAATCCTTCGTACCAGTAGATGACTAGGGAGAGAACAATCAAAATCTCAGTTAGATATGGGACATACAATCTTTGAAAAGCTTTACCGATAAGAGTCTCTGAGACAGGCCATTTCTTTTTATCACTAAATAAGAAACTCCATATTTTATAAAAATAGGAGTTAAATAAGCTAGTTTTCATACTTAATGTCTTTGATTACACCTTGAGCAAAAAAGGAACCATGTAATTCCGCTTTCTGCCCTATAGAAACTCGAAGTCCGTTAAATAAATATTTGTTTGTTTCTATCTGCCCATTGGCTAGTACCGTGACATTTAGCTCTTTGTTGTCGGGAGATTTGGAAACATTAACTACTTTGACTGGCTCGTTGACACTATCAAAAAATATCGTTGTTGATTTGGCCGCCTCGGGAAAAACCGTTTCGACATTATTAGTCGTCGAAAATGTCAGCAAGGTTGGCTTTCCTATTATCTCTGACTTGTGTGTAACGGCCAGGTATGCAAAAACAAAAATACAGATGATTAAAATTAAAGCGATTAGGTCAATTAGATTAAAGACGGTTATTTTTTTCATGATTGTTTTGGTCCTAGTTTAATATTTAATTCCTATTTTCTTAGTTATGCTCTTATTTATTTACTAATTGTAAATTCAATTGCCAATTAGTAAAGGTTTTAAATGTCAGCATGCTTTCTTGATTTATAAAAACCATTCCCACCTTTTTTTGATTATGTACCTCTTTTACATCATTCATATCTTTTTCAAATTTATGGATCCTACTTCCCTAGATTAATATGATTACATGGAATACATTAAGCTGATTTTAGTGATTACCCTCTTCTTCTATGTCTATATTAATCTTCTTTAATTATTAGAAATTCTTAATTAGTCATTCTCTCTGTTATCCCAATAACTTTATAACTTTACACTTTATACTTTAAACATTGTTGTTAATCTTCGATTTAACAACGGCATACATAAATACAGGCACCGCTTGCCATATTCTCTTCATTCTACTCCCTGTTTGAGTCTTGCTCTTATTCATAAAGAGTCGCCAGAGCCATTCTAGGCCAATTCTCTGCATCCATTTGGGAGCCCGCCTGAAAGTGCCCGCCACAAAGTCAAACGAGCCTCCTTCGCCTACAGCGACTCGTACAGACGTAAGCTTACTGATGTTATCTCTAATCCAATACTCTTGTTTTGGTGAACCCAGGGCTACAATCAAAAGGCCTACTCCTAATCGGTTAATATCATCAATAATTTCTTTGTCAGTGTAATCATAGCCATCATGAGAACCAACAATCCTTAACTTCGGATATTTATCTTCCAAATTACACCTTGCCGTTGCCAAAACTTCTTTCTCCGCTCCAAATAAATAAACAGAGCTATCAGTATTGATGGCAGCCTCTAACATAAGGTAGAGACAATCTACACCTGGAATTCTCTCTGGAATAGGGTTACGGACGTACTTTGGGTAGAATAACAAACTCAGTGATGTGTAAATCCACTGCCACAAAATCTGGAGGACCCTCAATGTCTTTGTTTTCACAGTTGGGATGCTTAGAAACTTCGCCGCCCACAATACACCAATTCCATCAGCAATCTTATAGTCAAAGCTATTTAACGTGGCAGTAAAGTCGCTATTCTGTCGCGCCCTTAAGAGGAACTCTGTATTAACTTTGGCAAAAAGTCGTCTTTTTTGACCAGCAAAACAGTCTTTTAGTTCTTGAGTCAAAGACTCTTGGGTAAAATCATTAACCTCTGTACCAAATATCGATATTTTTTTCATAAAGAGACCCGATTTATCATTTTTAGAAAGCAGAGCTGATAATAGCTTAATTTTTTCGATAAATCAAAGGTTTTTAGCAGGATTTTCATTTTATTACTGACAGGATACGCTTTCAATTTAGCTCGATATACAGATGCCTCGGTAAGATTGTTGTCCAAGATTGCCGAGAGGAATACCCTCATTAGATTCTTGCCATGACCAACTCGAATCTCCTCAGTTCTATCTCCCAACTTAAGGAATATTTTCTCTGTTTCAATATATTGTTTGGTTTTGTTTGCTGATAGAGATGAAGAGCTCTGTCTCCAAGCACACAGGGGTTCTTTGATGGTCAAAACGCCATACTTCTCTGTGATCCTTAACCATAGATCATAGTCATCTACGCCAATCAAAGATTCATCGAGATAACCCACCTCATCTAAAATCTTTTTGGGGACCAGGGCAGAACATGCCGTAATCGCGTCTCCCTTTAATAATAATCCATGAACAGAGTTACTATCCATAAACCCTTCAAATGGCTTGATATTATGGCCAATAATTTTACCTGCTTCGTCTATCAAGTCAGCCGAAGCAATAATGATCCCCACCTCATCTCGCTTCTCACATTTTTCATACGCCGTGATTTGCTTTTCTAGCTTTTCTGGATAGTAAATGTCGTCCTGGTCACAGAAACCAACAAACTCTCCGCTGGCTTCCTTGATCCCCATATTCCTTGGTGCTACCGGGCCACCAGTTTTTTGATGGTTGTACAGCTTAACCCGTTCGTCTGCATAACTATTAATAATTTTATCTGTACCGTCAGAAGAATAGCTATCTATGATCAACACCTCTATATCTTTTTCGCTTTGACTTAATAAAGAATCAATCGTTTCCTTGATATATTTCTCTCCATTGTATGCAGCGGTGATAGTGCTTACCCTCGCCATCTAGACAACCTTTCTTATCTTTTGACCAAGTGTTTTAAAATCAAGAGTAACTAATAACTTCACGACCAAAAAACATTTTTGCAAAGGGATATAGATATATTTCCCATACTTTATTCTTTTTGGAACGGTGTGGTACTCATCTTTGCTATAGCCCATATTAACAAAATCTCTTCCTAAGATTTGTAACCAATTTAAGCCGTCTTCCTGGTAATACTTGTGCTCGTCGGACTTGGCGTCTCTCCAACGGCTCATGTATAGATCAGAGTTATGCTTATTAAACTTAAATCTACCTGGAGAAACACTCTCATGATGGATAACAACACTTTTTGGTGTATAGATAATTTTATAGCCTTTTTGTTTAATTCTCAGACACAAGTCGACGTCCTCAAGACCATTTACATACTCCTCGTCAAATCCTCTAACTTCGTTAAAAACCTTTTTTGGTATAGCAATACAGGCCGCTGTAACTGCCTGAAATTCTCTTTCTTTGTTAACTTTTATATCATTCGCCATCTCTCGATAATAAAGATGCCTTGGAATGTGATCTTCAGAGATAGTTACTCCAGCGTGTTGAATTAATCCATCAGGGAAAAGTAATTTTACCCCAACCGCCCCAATGTTTTTCTCAGCCTTATAAATATCAATAATCGGTTCCAACCAGCCTGGCTGCACCTCGGTATCGTTATTTAAAAAAACAAGAATGTCTCCAGATGCTTTTTGGGCACCTTGGTTATTGGCCTTTGAAAATCCTAAGTTTTTATTATTTTGGGTTAAAGATATTCTTTTTTCTTTAAGAAGACATTCAATAGCATCATCAGTTGAAGCGTTATCAATAACAATAACCTCAAAATTTCCCTTAGTATTTTTAAAAATTGCTTCTAAGCATTTTTTAGTAAGTTCAGACTTATTATAACTTATGGTAATAATACTTATCATTTTATTCCCTAATTGAAAAATCTTCTTTTTCTCGAGTTAAGTTTGGGCTATACAAGGGATCGTTGTCGATATATTTTTCCCATTTTTCCTTCATATAATTCATTTCTGATATTACTCTATTGTACCTAGCGTGATCTTTCTTTATGGTTTCTGGATTTTCATAGCCTCTACTTACGGATTCATAATGATAGAGCTTTGCGTAAGGGGTATAAACGTTACGATAGCCAGATTCTATTAATCTCAGGCAAAGGTCAATATCATTGTATGCTATTCCGAGTTCCGTCTCGTTAAATCCATCCATTTTTTGAAAAAGCTTTTTATCAATCAGTAAGCAGGCCCCTGTAACCGCCGTGTAATTACTAATTGAGCTTGCCCTGCTAAAATATCCTGGCTCATCATCCTGTAGATGTTTAAACGCATGTCCAGCAATCCCAAGTCCCATCACAACGCCGGCGTGTTGAGTCCGATTGTCCGAGTAAAGCAATTTAGCACCAACTGCGCCAACTCCTTTTCTCTGGGCTTGGCCTAGCATTGCCTCTAGCCAATTGCCATTAATCACCTCTGTGTCATTATTTAAAAATAATAAGTATTCACCTTGCACTCTTTCGCTCGCCCAGTTATTTATGGCCGAAAAATTAAATTCTTTATTGTAATCTAGTATTTTTATTTTTTTATTTTTTGATAATCTAATCAATAATTTTTTCGTTTCGTTCTCTTTGCTGTCGTTGTTAACAAGAATAATTTCATAATTATCATATGTTGTTTTATCGAGAATGCTATCAACGCAGCAATTCAGCAAATCACCTTTATCTCTGAAGGGAATAATAACAGAAACCAAAGGATGACCTACTATATTA